>CAYXXZ010000027.1:0-32910 GCA_964469165.1 uncultured Porticoccaceae bacterium | reverse complement strand
CACCCGGCGGCTGTAATTGTTGAGCGCGTCGGCAAAGGTGGTCTCTTCCTCGTCGTTGAGGCCGCGGTGGGAGCGCGCCTTGAGCGAGTCGATTTTCCATTGCTTGTCGTGACGCAGAGTGATTTCGAGCACCGGGCACGGAAAGAGATCGAACAGGCGCCGCGCCAGCTCCCGGTACTCGGGATTGCGGGCGGTGCCGAAATAGCTGTGAATCAGGATCTTCGCCGATGGTGGATGAGTCTTCAGGCTTTTCGTCAGTTCGTTGGCGATCTCGTCCAGCTGTATCTGATAGAGCGCGCGCTTGCCGAGATCGTTGAGCACCTTTACGGCAGGGATGACGCTGTGCCCGCGCGCTTCGGCCAGCAGCGAGCAATAGTAGCCGTCGGACAGGTATTTGAAGTTGCGGCACAGATTGATGATGCGGGTGCGATCCGTGGTTTTGAAGCGACCGCTGTCGAGGTAGTCTGCAAACAGCATGACATTTTCGCTGGGGTAAAAAGCATCCCAGTCCGCCATGTCGTCGACGATGATCAGGGTTTGGGTCATGGCTCCAGGGGAAGGAAGGTGGGGGCGCCTGAATTCTGCGCCTCCTGCACAGGTTCGGCAACTGGATTCTTGTGCACTCGGCTTACTGCCGCAAAAAAGATCAGGCTAGAATGGTGCTAAGCCTCGATGCCGCTGTGAGGTTTCTGTCTGGGGAGAGGGTTTCCAAGACCGTCAGCGCCAGGGATGGCGCTGTCGAGCCCCCAGGGATGGGTTTACGGCGTGTCTTGGAAACCCTCTCCCCAGGCAGAAACCGGAATACGGAGTGCGAAACAGCTTCACAAAAAGCCATTCAGATCAGGCTATGATTGCCAAAACAGCAGACCTCGGCATCAGGGGGAGTTGCACATGCTCCACAGATCCACCCTGCGGCAGTTCTCACGACCGCGCGGCTTCAAACCCGATGTGTTCCCGGCTACGTATCGGGAGGCCATCGAGAGTTGGCAGCGCGCCGTCGACAAGCTCGGTGGCGACCTGATGACGCGGGAATTTCTTCATCCCCTGGCCGCCCCGGATGGCGCGCCGCTGCGTTGCCAGAGTGCGTGGCTCGGCGCCGCCGATGCCTCCGCTGTGGTGGTGCTCATCGCCGGCACTCACGGCATCGAGGGCTTTGCCGGTAGTGCGGTGCAGACAGACTTCCTCGGCCTGCTCGCCAGTGGCGACTGTGAACTGCCTGCCGATACGGCACTGCTGTGCATCAATGCCTTGAATCCCTGGGGCTATGCCCACCTCCGCCGTTGCGATCACGAAGGCATCGATGTCAACCGCAACTTCATCGATTTTTCTTGTGCGCCGCCTGAAAATCCCGGTTACGAGGGGTTGCGTGACCTGTTCCGAATCGCCGATCCACAGCAGCGCCAGCGCGCTCTGGATCAGCAGGCCGAACTGCTCGGGCAGCGCGCCTACGAGATCGCGTTCAGCGCGGGGCAATATACTGACCCGCACGGCCCGTTCTATGGCGGCACGGCGCCATCCTTCAGTCGCGGCGTCATCGAAAGCCTGATGGCGGAGCATGCCCTGGCGCGGCGCCGCCTTGCGGTGATCGACGTGCACACAGGCCTGGGCCCGTATGGTTATGGCGAGATCATCTGTGACCACGCGCCCGACAGCGGCGGCGCGGCGACGGCGCTTCGCTGGTTCGGCCCCTCGTGCGCGCTGCCGGCGGAGGGCACCTCGAGCTCGGTGCCCAAGCTCGGGCTGCTCGACTATGCCTGGCACGCCATCATGGCCGAGGACAGCTGTTTCGTCACATTGGAATTCGGCACGCTCGGTACGGCGTCGCTTTTCTCCGTTCTGCTGGACGAAGCGGCGTGCTGGGCGAGAGCCGATGAAAATGGCAAGGCCCGGGTCGCCACGCGCATGCGCGAGCATTTTTATCCGCAGGACGAAATCTGGCGCGAGTCCGTGGTGTTTCGCAGCCGCCAGGTCTTGTGGCAGGCGTTTTCGGGAGTGGCTTCGTGACAGACTCTAAACCCGCGGTAAAGATTCGCAAGGTCGAGGCGGCTGACCTGCCGGCGCTGTTGCGCCTCGAGCAAATCTGCTTCTCTACCGACCAGCTGAGCAGGCGCAGCTTCCGCCATTGGATACAGGCCAAGAACTGTGCGTTCATCGTTGCCGAAAGCGGGGGGCGCCTGGCGGGCTACAGCCTGATCGTTTTTCGCCCCGGCACAATTCTGGCGCGTCTCTATTCCATCGCCATCGACCCGGGTTTTCGCGGTGCCGGTATTGCCCGGGCACTGTTGGTGGAGGGCGAGGAGCTGACCGAGGAAGCGGGAAAACTGTTTCTGCGTCTCGAGGTCAGTGTCGAGAACAGTGCGGCGATTCGCCTCTACGAAAGCATGGGTTATCAACCCTTCGGTATCTATCGCAACTATTACGAAGACGACAACGACGCATTGCGCATGCAGAAATGTATTCGCACCGTGCCGCCGGTGGCGGCCAGCCTGCCCATTCCCTGGATTCAGCAGACGACACCGTTCACCTGCGGGCCGGCGGCGCTGATGATGGCGATGCGCGGGCTATCGAAGAATTATCGGCCCACGCAGCATGAGGAGCTGCAGATATGGCGTGAGGCCACCACCATCTTCATGACTTCCGGGCACGGTGGCTGCCACCCGGTGGGGCTGGCCCTGGCGGCGCGGCGCCGCGGCTACGGTGCCAAAGTGTGGCTCAATCGCGCCACGGCCCTGTTCGTGGACAGCGTTCGCGACGAAAACAAGAAACGCGTGATCGAGCTGGTACACGAAGACTTTACCGCGCAGGCCAAAACCGACAGGATACGGCTCACCTATCGGGAGTTCAGCGACAGGGATCTGATCGGCGCATTCGACAAGGGCCATATCCCGCTGATTCTGATCAGCACCTATCGTCTGGATGGCCGCAAGGCGCCCCACTGGGTGGTGATGAGCGGTTACGACGAAGACTGTCTCTACGTACATGATTCGGACCCGGACCCGGAAGAACAGAGCGCCAGCGGTTTCGACAGCCAGCACCTGCCCATCGCACGCGGCGACTTCATCAGGATGTCCCGCTTCGGCCGCAGCCAACTGCGCACCGCCGTCATCGTCAAGCCCCCGCGCAAGGCGTCGGCGCGTTGAGCGACGGCGTATTGCATCTTTGGTCGCAAACTCCAAGGCCCAGGGCGACCGTTAACTGTTATTGGTGGGCCAGGCTGCAGCGCGCCCACTCTACGTGTTACATGCAGCGCGCCTTTCTGGTGTTTTGACCCTTGGGCGGTTATTCTTCGCCCACCTTCGAACAATTGACAGTGGGGAAAAATATGGAACAGGTCGGCTTCATCGGCGTGGGCATGATGGGGGGCGCCATTGCCACCCGTATGATCGAGAACGGTGTGCCCGTTCTTGCCTATGACAACAACCCCGATACCTTGCAGAAAATGTGCGACAAGGGCGCCACCGCGGCGGCCTCGGTGCGCGATATCGCGGATCGCTGCGAGATCGTGTTTGCCTGTCTTCCCAATGCGGAGATCTGCCGCGCAGTGGCACTGGGCGACGGCGGCGTCGCCGGTGGTGGCAAGGTCAGGATCTACATCGAAACCTCTACCGTGGGTGGTGCGGAAATCATCCGACTGGCCGACGACATGGCCAGGCAGGGCGTGACCCTGCTGGATTCTCCGGTTGTTGGCGGCGTTGGCGCCTGTGAGCAAGGGCGCCTGGGCGTGTTGACCTCTGGCCCCAAGGACGCGTTCGAGCGCGCCAAGCCGGCGCTCGAGTCCTTTGCCGGCAAGCTCTTTTTCCTCGGTGACAAGGCCGGTGTCGGCCAGGCAGGAAAAGTGGTCAACAATTCCGTGGCCTATGCCGCGGTGCTGGCCACCAGCGAGGCGGTTGCACTGGGTCTGAAGGCGGGCCTGTCCATGGAAACGGCATTGGCCATCATCAACCAGGGCAGTGGCGCCAACTTTTTCTCCGAGCGGGTCTTTCCCGAAACCATCCTGAAAGGCATTTTCGAAGGCACAGGTGCGATCGAGATCGGCGTCAAGGACGTCAAGTGTTTCCTCGACGAAGCCGATCACCTCGGCATGGATACGCCGGTGGCGAAAGCCATCAACGGTATTCAGAAAACCATTCTTGATGCCGGCCCGCCGCGCCGCGATACCATGACCATCTTCCACTATTTCACAGACCTCGCCGGTCTGCCGCGCCAGGGTTGAACCAGCATGGACCTGCCTGCCGGGCATGACCACGTCGGCTTCATTGGCGTCGGCACCATGGGGGGTGAAATCGCCGCCCGCCTGTTGCACCAGGGCGTGCCCGTGCTGGCCTGGGATACCAACCCGGTGGCGCTGGCCGCCATCGAGGAGAAGGGCGCCCACGTCGCCACTTCGGTGAAAGAAGTGGCGGATCGCTGTGATGTGGTGTTCGCGTCGCTGCCATCCCCGGAGATCTGCCGCGCCGTCGCGCTCGGTGAAGACGGCGTGGTCAGCGGCCATCGCGTGAAGGTGTACCTCGAAACCTCCACTCTGGGTGGCGAGACGATCGGCGCCATTGCCGAGGGTCTCGAAGCCCAGGGCGTGATGGTGCTCGACACGCCGGTGGTGGGTGGTACCTGGGCCGTGCGCGAGGGTACCGTGGGCGTGCTGGTATCCGGTCCCGAGGCGGCGTTCACTCGGGCGCGATTCGCGCTCGATGCCTTCGCCGGGCGCCTGTTCTACCTCGGCACGCGCCCCGGTCAGGCACAGGCCGCCAAGGTCATCAACAATGCGGTGGCCTATGCCCATGTCTTGTCGACCTGCGAAGCCATCGCCCTGGGCATGGCCGCGGGTCTTTCCATGGACACCGCACTGGCCATCATCAACCAGGGCAGCGGCGCCAATTTCTTTTCCCAGCGGGCGTTTCCCGCCACCATCCAACAGGGTATCTACGAAAGCGGCCCCATCAGCAACGTCATCAAGGATCTGAAGTGTTTTCTTGAAGAGGCAGCCTCGCTCGACATGGACACCCCCGTGGCGCAATCCCTCGCTGATGTCATGCGCAACATCGTCGCCACAGGCTCCATGCAGCGCGACACCATGACCATTTTTCACTACTTCAGCGATCTCGCGAAGCTTCCGCGGCAGGGTTGATGCGGAAGCCATCCTTTTCACCCCCTTTCATTGACGGCTTCTTTATCGTCTGATAAATTTCGTTGTGATCTTTATCGTTAGATAAACCTTCGCCTGGCCCGCGCAGAGGTTGCGACAGGCGTACTCTTGCCCACTTAGCATAATTGCGAGTATGCTTTGCCTGTCCGCGTACCAGGCGCAGCAGCGTTGTATAACGAAAACAAATGGTTGCATAGCAACCAACCAGGGTAATAACAATCACAGAGAGAGGAAAATCCGTTGAAATCATCCAGAATGACACAAGCAATCGTATTGGCGCTGGCGGTTCCGGGAGCCTATGCACAGCAGGCCGACACCGTCGAGCGCAGAGGCCTGGAAGAAATCGTCGTGACCGCGCAGCGCCGCGCGGAAAACCTGCAGGAAGTTCCGGTAACGGTCACCGCGGTCACCGCGGAAGGCCTCGAGGCATCGGGTGTGAGCAACATTCAGAGCCTGTCCAGCCTGGTGCCATCGCTGTCGGTCATCGATCCCACTGGCTTCGTGATGCCGTTCATTCGCGGCGTCGGCAGCTCGACGCTGGGGCCCGGTACTTTCGCCAGTGTGGCCACCTATATCGACGGCGTGTACGTGGCGCGGACCACGAACGGCTATTTTGAAATCGACTCGGCGGAGTCGGTGCAGGTGCTTGCGGGCCCGCAGGGGGCTCTCTACGGGCGCAACGCCACCGCCGGCGCGGTGGTGGTCACCTCCCACACGCCACGGCCGGGCGATGAATTTTCCGGCAACGTGACGGCGACGATCGGCAACTACGACCTGCGCAGTTTCAGCGGCAAGATATCGGGCAGCCTCAGCGATACCCTGGCATTTTCGCTGCGCGGCGCGAAACACGACCGCGACGGCTACATCGAAAACCTCAACCCGGCGGGTAGCCTGCACACCCAGGACCTGGATGACCGCGATGCCTACAACGTCAGTGGTGTATTGCAGTTCGAGCCATCGGAGCGGGTCTCCTTCACCTTGCGCGGCGCCTACTATGAGTCCAACGACCGTGCGTCCACCGGTTACCAGCCCACCGCGCTGGACGTGCCGGGCGGTATCATTCCTGGCCTCAACGCCAACCAGACCGCGCTTTTCGCGGCGCTCAACGGTGTTTATGGTCCTGCATTCGGCGACCAGATCGTGCCGATCGCGGCGGAAGCCGCGGGGAACGCCATTTTTTCCGGCGAGCATGGCAAGACCTACGACAACGGACGGGATGGTTTCACCAATGGTCTGCTGACTGGTAAACATCCCGGCGGCTCGGGCCTCTACATCGACAACGCCCTGGTATCGCTCAGTGCGCGTTTCGAGCTCGATCCCTTCACGGTGCTCGCCGTGACCGGCTACACGGACAGTGACTACAACGGCTCTGTCCAGATCGGCCTGGAAGCACCGGGCTCGGCCCTGTCCAGCATTGCCGGCGGCGGTACGCCCATCCCGCTCAATGCCATGGGCAGCGCCGGTTTTTCATCGGAATTGCCGAGTGAAGTGTTCTCTCAGAGCATACAGCTGGTGTCGAACGAAGATTCTGCCGTCAAGTGGATCGTCGGTGGTGAATATTCCAAGGAAGAGGGCTCAGCGCTGATGACAGCGGACTTCTTCGGGTTTTCATTCTACAGCGCCGACAACGATTTCGACGTGGAGTCCATTGCGGTATTTGCCCAGGCGACAGTGCCGTTTGGCAACAGCTGGGCGGCGACGGGCGGTGTGCGCTACACGGATGAGGAATACAGCATCGACGACCATTTGAATCCCGCGAACCCGCTGACCCTGCCAGGTTCCATCAACGTCGGCAGCATCAGCCAGAGCGACTCCAAGGTGACCTATACCGGCCGCCTCGAATACCAGGGCGACGACTGGCTCGCCTACGGCGGTATTTCCACCGGCTTCAAGAGCGGCATTCTCAACGCCGCCAGCCCGGCGCTGGGCGCAGCCAAGCCCGAGGAAGTGACGTCTTATGAGCTGGGCTACAAGCGCGACTTCGGCGACCGTTTCCGCTTCAACGCGTCGCTCTACTACCAGGAGTTCGAGAATATTCACGTGGCGGTGATCGAGCAGCGCACCGGCGCAAGCTTCATCACCAACGGCCCCGAGGCGAGCGTCTACGGCATCGACCTGCAGACTCTCGCCCAGGTCACCGATAACTTCCAGCTGTCCTTCAGCGCCACGGCGCTGGATACGGAATTCGATGGCGATGCGATCCTGACCACCCCGGAAGGCGCCGCCATCATGGCCATCGACGGCAACCGGCTGCCCGGCGCTTCGGACTTCACTGCGTCGATCGTCGGTGACCTGGACATTCCACTCGATAGCGGATTTCTCAAGCTGACGACGACGGTGTATTACAACAACGGCATGTATTACGAGCCGGAAAACCTCGTGGCTACCGGGGGCAGCAATCCCGACAGCTATACCCTGGTGAATCTGAACCTCTCCTACACGCCGCTCAGCGAGCGCTGGTCGGTGTCCATCTGGGGCAACAACATCTTCGATGAAGAGTACTACCGCACCGGTATCGTCGCACTTGGCGGCCTGGCGCGCGAGGCGATCATCGGCAACCCGGCGACCTATGGCCTCACCGCCAAGGTTAATTTCTGACGACAAACGTAGGGGCGATTCATGAATCGCCCCTACAGAATGCTTACGACTCCAACACTTTCACCGGCCGCGTGCGCTCCAGCCAGCCATAACCTGTCTCGCCGTCCCAGGTGTAGACGGCCGGGCATTGCACCGCCACCATGGCGTCTTCCATTTTCCGATCGATGCCAGGCCTCATTCCCAGCGGGCGCAACAGGTTGAACGGCACGAACTGATCTTTGGTGTGCCACTGAATGCTGATGGTCTCGCCGTCATCGGTCTGCAACTGAATTTCGCCGCTGTGAGGACTGCCCTCGCTGCTGGTGAGGTCAGGGAAAGCCACCGGGCTGACGCGCTGCATCCTGCCATTGCGATACACCTGGCCGACACGGATCTGGCGCTCGGCGCGGCTCACTTCCAGCATGCTGAACACCTTGCCACTGGGGAATACGCAGTTGGCCCAGGTTTCGGTGTCGAGCGTGTTCATGGTGCGCTGGCTCACCGAATGATCGCGGTAGCCGGTGCAGTTGATTGCAATGCGCTTGCCGTTCACCACGAAACAACCCTTGACTGTGCCGCCGTGCTCGAGGTGCATACCGTCGGAATTGATGTCGGAGTTGTGCATGTTGAACACCGGCTGCACGGCTTCGAAGGTGAGTTTGTAGGACAGTTTTTCGAACGGTTCATCGCCCAGCGCGTGGTTGCGCAGATGCTGCGGATCGACACGTTGTGCGACACCATCGAAATTGAATTGCCAGATCTTATTGGGCACTACGGGCTCGTAGTTGTACTCGCCGTTGTTGGCGCGGTCCACACAGGCGCCCAGGGAGCGGTTTACGAGCATGCCGCCGTCGGGCAGGAAAATCAGTGAAAGGCCTTCCCAGATGCTGCGGTCGGGCTGCATGCGACCCAGGTGGGCATAGAGGGAAACGCCGCTGTCGTTGTCGTGCATCCACCAGGCGATATTCTCGGTCCAGGTAGGTTTGTCCTCGGGAATGGTTGTACGGATAAGGTCGAGTGCCGGGTCGGTGTCGAGAATGAGGTCTCCGGAATGCATGGCTGTTCTCCTGTGGGTTGTGGTTTGTAGGTTCGGATGCCGCTGGGCGCCTGGTCGATGGCTGTCAAACTGCGGTAAAGAGCCGCGCGATGAGCACGGGAATCGCCGTCTCCACGCGCAGGATGCGGGTGCCCAGAGTCACGGGCTCGAAGCCGCAGGCGACGAATTTGTCGATCTCGTAGGGAATGAACCCGCCCTCCGGTCCTACTGCCAGGGTGATGGCTCCGCGGGCGCCCACCGGGCAGGACACCGCATCGTAGGGGTGTGCCACCAGCGCACGAGTGTCGGCGATGATGGCGGGCAAGCAATCTTCCACAAAGGGTTTGAAACGCTTGTGCAAATGAACCTGTGGCAGCGCGGTATCGCCGCTTTGCTCCAGGCCGAGCAGGCATTGCTCGCGAATGATATCGGGGGTCAGCCAGGGCGTTTGCCAAAAACTCTTGTCCACCTTGTAACTGTTGATCAGGTGGATTTCCTTGGCGCCGAGACTCGCGACGGTCTGCATGACCCGGCGCATCATTTTCGGGCGCGGCAGGGCCAGCACCAGCTTCAGCGCCAGCGGTGCTGGCGGTGGACTATCGAGCACCACGGCCAACACGGTACAAGTTTCGCTCGTGGCAAGCACCTGCGCGGTGCCCATCTCGCCATCGATGGCACCAACGCGCACGCGGCTGCCTACCTCCACCTTCAGCACGTTTCGCAAATGCTGATGCTGACGATCGCGAACCACCAGAGTGTTATCCGCGCCGAGCGCCTGGGTCGGGAAAAGAAGAAGGTTCACAATGGCCTATCGCGATGGAAGGAAGGGCGAATCTAGCATAAAAATAGTGTTACGCAAGTAGAAATAGGTTTCGATTAACTGAGTTCAGTCTCCTCTATCGCCGTCCTCGAGCCGTTCTGGAGGAGCTAGAAAAAATGCCGCAATCATGGCAAGTGCCAGGAGCCCCCATCCTACCAGCATCGCTTTCAGATAGTTTTCATCACTATCATAAAATCGGCCTGACAAGGGGGCGGCAATGCTGTTGCAAAAAATCATTATAGGAAAGATGAATCCATAAACAGGAGCAAAGGCGTTCTTGCCCCAGTAATTAGTAATAATGTTCGGCACTGTTACAAGGGCCGCTCCGATAGCGATACCGCTTGCCAATGGATAAATCATAGTTGTCGGGGATTCAGGGTCGACGACCCAGAACAATACGCTACCTATGAAGGTCAAGACCAAGGCAATTAAAAATACTGATCGCGGCTCAATGAAGTCATTGAGAACGCCTCCACCCAGTCGTCCTATGATGCTGAAACCAATAGCTGCACCATAAAGTAGGCTGTACTGATAATTAGAAAATCCCCTGTCGGAAAGATGTAGTGGGCCCTGAGTAATAAGGATTTGCCAAATGAACTGAGAGCCTACAATGGCTATTATCAGCAGCCATAACTGATGAGTTTTGATAGCTTCTTTTAGTGTCCAGCTTGTGGTAGACCTATATATTTGATTGTTTTTTGTGTTTGTTTTTTGTTCTTGTGTTCCAGTGTCCTCTGTGTTTGACGCTCTGCCGTCAGGAAGCTGGTTGAGCTCTGTCGGATTGTTTTTTACTACGAATAAGACAAAGACAGCAATAAGAGCCATTAAGGTACCCATAAATAGCCACGCTGTACGCCAGTCTCCACCTCCGAGTTCGATGATGAAGTTCAGGGTAGGTGGTGCTGCAAATCCTCCCAAGCCAGTGCCTGCCATAACCAGGCCCAGAGCTAACCCCCGCTTTTTAAGGAACCAAAAGGTGACGACAGTTTGTAATGGAATGTTGATTGTAAACGCAATCCCCATTCCAAGCAGAACACCAAAAAAAAGAATGAACAATGGAACACTGACGGCATATGGCATCAACAATAGCCCCATGGCACCCACCACACTTCCCAAAAACATTGTAGCTTTGGCCCCGAATTTTGTGACACTCCACGCCGACAGGGGAGCCGATGCCCCCACCATCAACATTTGTATCATAAACCCCAGGGATATCTGAGTGCGACTCCAGTTGAGGTCTGCTATCATCATCGGGAAAAGCACCAGGGATCCGTAGAAACAGAAACCTCCGATGATGAAGTTGATAAACGAAAGGCCGGTTACGATCCACCAACCATAGAAATGGTTTTTATCATGATTTCTTTTCATATACCTGTGGATCGCCTGCGTTAATTTATTTTTTGTCACCCTAAAAATAGGAGCATGTGTCATGGGCATGACAGTGGACAATGTTCAGATCTCTACGTTCGTCAGTAATGCATCCAGTGTCGGAATCTGATTGGTGTCCAGCTCGAATCCGGCTTTCATCAGCCAGGCTCGCTCTCTCAGCAGCTGGCGCTCGGCATACTGCATCACCACCTTTCTCGTCGCAGCAATTTCATCTTGTTGACCATCTGTCAATACGGTACGCAACAGGGTATCCACACATTCCTTGAGTGTGCGGTTTTGAAGAGATAATTTCTCATACGTTGGCAGATTGATTTTCACGACCGGGGCTGTAGCCTCTAGTAGAGCCTTTCCAGCATCCAGAACTTCCTTGTCGAGGAGCTGCCCCTGTAATTCCTTGATGAGTTCTTTCAGCAGTGCGCTATAGTCCCGTATCTCAGCCAATTCATAGTGAACCTGCTTGTCATGCTGATCCAGGAGCATCAACAGGTTCCCGACAACGATGTTGGCCTGGTCATTTGCCAGCTGTTTGCCAGGGTCGATCGCCGGAATGATCACTTCCTGCAGGGATCTCAAAATAGCCTTTAATCTTGTTTCAATATCGGGAACCATGATCAGATCCTTTTCGTCAATTCTTCGTGGATTAATTTAAGGTTTAGCGCAGAGGTATACGCGATCCAGCCCACGCGAATGTCCTGATGGGTTTTCTGACCGATCATGCAGCGAGTAGCCGTGGCCAGTGCATTCACAGTTCCACGCCAGGCATTGAAAAGCATATAATAATCCAGGCGCTCCTGATCGACGGGTAAGCCAGAAGCCGTCTCGTATCTGTCAATGAAATCTTCCAGCGGCAACAGTCGCCCTACTAATAAATTGCCCTGCTCATCCTGACTGGTGAACATAGGGTTCAGAAAGAATGCCAGATCTTCGTGCCGATCACCGAGATGAGATAACTCCCAATCGAGAATTGACGTAATTTCGGCACTCTCAAGGTCGAACAAAAAATTACCAAGACGAAAGTCTGTGTGTACGATAGAGACATGATCTATAGGCGGTGCGTTCTCCCTCAGCCAATGGGCTGCCAGTGTCATCAACGGATAGGCCTCTGCGGAATCCTCCTCCCAGACACGTTCCCACCAATTAATTGAGCTTATTACACCTTCATTGGTTCCCGCCCTTGGCTGATCGAATGCGGACATGTCGGACTCGGTCCAGTCCAGCTTGGCAAGCCTGGCGAAATACTCTGTAAACTGTGGAGCCAGCTTTGCCCTGTATGCCTCAGGTATCCCCCTCCGTGGATTGTAGGCCCCCTCATAGGGGGGTGTTGTCACACCCTGACAAAAATCAGTGATGAGCGCGGGCTGCCCAAGCTCATCACCCGAAGCATCGACCCAGTGCGCCTTGGGTACAGGTATTTGTCCATAAGCGGCATTAAGTGCCTGAAATTCACGCAATGCATGAGTTTCAACAACAGATTCAGCCGGACGCATGCGCAGCACATAATCCTTGATATCCTTTTCGCCACGCTCCGTTATCCTTTCAACAGAAAACTTGTACTGTTCTTTTGATGAGCCGCCCGCCAATCCTCTTATCGCAGATATCGAAAAATCGTGGCCAATCCTTTTCCGGAGAAACGCTTCCAGATTACTTTTAACCTGGTCGAGCGGCTGTGGAGAATGAGGAGGGTCCGATCGCCGCAACAGCTTTCGAGTTAGCGTCTCATCAACGTACTCATGCGTAGGGTACCGTTTGCGCAGGGCCTCGATCCATTCCGGGGAGGGGTTCTGTTTAGGATCTGACAGCATCATCTTCACTTACTCCATTCGATGTGAACGCTCACTGTGGCCGTTATATTGCCGGCCATCAATGGTGAATACGGTCCCTTGCTCATAGCACAGAATATGCCCCATGCCACGCGCGACGCCATCGTATACGTTGTACTCCTTGCTGGACGTATGTGGCAACGAACAGGGCGTGTGGGCATCGATATGAAGCTCCCCGAGCTCGCTGACCAGGGTCATCGAGTAGTGTTCGGGCGGAGGAAATACGCCGGGGTCCAAAAAGGGTGGATTGGGCGTGTGCGCCTCATAGATCTTGCCTTCCGACCAGATGACTCCTTTGGCCAATGACAACACAACCTGGCCATTTTCCTCGGTTTCAATATAGGTGATCGCAAACGAACGCCCTTCAGGTAAATCGCCATTGATGAATATATGACGCACCAGGCTGGAGATGTTCCTGGGACCGCGGGAATGATCGCGCCATCCAAAGCCATCCATCTCCACGGTTTTTCCATCCACGGTGATAGGCCCTGTCAACCGGCCATTCTGCTCCATATGAAATTTTGCCCAGTCCTGGTTCTGCACATGCTTCGACATGTCCCAGATGGGCACAGAACTGGTAAAGGCAATATCCATGTCCAACAGTATTTGCGGCCCTTCCAAAAGGCCGCCCGCATGCACTTCCTCCGTGGTCGTTCTGCGCGCGGGCCCGCGATAGCGCAACTGCCAGTGCTTGCCTGGCTCCTTGCAGATGATATCCAGCAGTGCGCTCGATGGCCCCTTGTCCGACTCGCGGTGCCCCCAGGCCCTGTGGACGAGGTAATCCCCATCCGGCAGATATATCAGCACCTGTTCACGCCATACACGATTATCCAGTGGCCAGCGGCCCATATGGATCCAGAAACCAACAGCGCGCTCCCGGTCATAACCCCAGAAACAGTAATTCTCCCTGAATGCCGGATCGTCCGGCAGTTTTGCTACGGGCAACTCTTGCTCCCAACCAATTTTGTCTGACATTTCCAATTGCCTCTGAAAAATTATCTATAGATCAGAAATGATATTCGATCGCCACAGCACCAGTTCCTGGAGAACCTACCGAGATGATGTCAACCGTGCCACTGCGTCCATGGCAGGAAAATTCTTCATTATTCAGGTGATTCAGCCTTCATGTCTTCACAGGCTCCTGCCGATGGCCAGCCGGTGGATCTCGGATGTACCGAGAAGGATCCGGTGTACACGGGACTGGGTCCAGATCTGGGATATGGGCATCTCATGCGCGTAGCCCATACCGCCATGTAGTTGAAGACACTGGTCAGCCGTGCGGAATTCGAGTTCCGACGCCCAGAGTTTCGCCATCGACGTTTCCGCAGGATTCAACTCACCCGTCAGTGTCTTTGCCAGGCACTGATCTATGAAGGCGCGGGTAATGCTGAGCTCGGTTTTTATGTCGGCCAATTTGAATTGAGTGTTCTGAAACTCGAAGATGCGCTGACCGAATGCTTCACGGCCTTTGGTGTAGGCAAGGGTCAGGTCGAAGGCAAGCTCGGCACTTGCGAGGTAGCGAGCGGCTTCGACCACACGCATGTCGTTTAGCACCGACATGACCTGCTTGAAACCACCACCGGGCTGTCCTCCCAGGAGGCGCTCCTTGGGAACACGCACGTCCTCGAAAAATATCTCGGCCTCGTTGGCGCAACCACGGTGCAGCGTCTCGATTCCCTTGCTGACATGGACACCGGGAGAGTCTGCATCGATGAGAAGAATGGAGAGGCCGACCCCGCCGCCGTCGGTTTCCATTTTTACCACGGTCGGCAGCATGGTGCACATGCTGCCGTTGGTGATCCAGATTTTGTTGCCATTGACGATGTAATCGTCACCGTCCCGCTTGGCATAGGTCCGGAAGCCCGCGACGTCGCTGCCTGATTGCGGCTCGGTAAAACATGCCTCGGCGATCGTTTCGCCTCTGGCATAACGGGGAAGCCATTCCTTCTTTTGCTCCTCCGTACCACCGGCCCAGATGACATAGGCAGAGCCGTCGATGCCAAGTCCGCCACCCATGCTTGCACCCGCCACTGTGTAGCCGTGTTCCTCATGAAGGATGGCGTGATGAAGGAAATCTCCACCCATACCGCCATATTCCTCGGGAATTCCCGCTTGCAGGAGGCCATACTCAGCGGCCTTCTTGAACAATCCGGGATCGAACATCCCGGCTTTCTCCCATTCTTTTATGTTGGGTTCCACCTCGCGACGGAAGAATGTGCGTACAGTTTCCCGAAACTGGATATGTCCCTCTGAGTAAATGGGGCGTGGTTGATCAGCTAAACTCGTGGTCATGGGTTCTTCTCTCGTTGGTTGACATTCCCGGGAAAGTCTTTTGGAGTTTTCCCGGATAGTGCTCGATGGATCACAGAGCGC
This sequence comes from uncultured Porticoccaceae bacterium, assembly GCA_964469165.1. Classification (GTDB taxonomy): domain Bacteria; phylum Pseudomonadota; class Gammaproteobacteria; order Pseudomonadales; family Porticoccaceae; genus CAYXXZ01. The sequence continues at coordinate 17,752 of CAYXXZ010000027.1, read as the reverse complement.
ATCTGTGATCTCAATGACGTGCCGCAAGCGTTAGATATTCAGCTTCCAGTTCAGCGACGATGTCCTCGACCTTTGCAATGGTACGGACCTCGCCGACTCCATGGCCAGCTCCCCAAATATCGCGCCAAGCTTTGAAATTACTCTCCGCGCTGAAGGAGCCCGGCGGCGGATTGTTCCAGTCGGTATAGCCCAGCCGTTCCAGACTCCCGCGCAGCCAGTTCGCCGGCAGGCCCGAAACCGCGGAGGTAAGAATAATATCGTCGGTCGTACTGTCGACGATCATCTGGCGGTATTCGTCCGTCGCGTCACTCTCGTACGTCGCGATAAAGCGTGTCCCGATATAGGCCATGTCGGCGCCCAGTGCCTGAGCCGCATGGATGCCGCGACCACTGGAAATAGAGCCTGCGAGAATTACCGGGCCATCGTAGAGTTCGCGAACTGCAGGCACGAAGGCAAAAGGGTTGATCCAGCCTGTATGTCCACCCGCACCGCCGCACAGCAAGATAAGCCCGTCGACGCCACTTGCCAGAGCCTTCTCGACATGGCTGATACGTGAAATGTCTGTCAATACGACTCCGCCGTAATCATGAACGCGTTCCACGATCCGGGCGGGATTGCCGACACTGGCAATCACGATCGGCACCTTGTGGTGACAGATAAGATCAAGATCGGCATCTACCCGGGGATTGGTCGGATGAACGATGAGGTTGGCGGCATAAGGCGCTGGCTTGCGGATGCCCGGTGGTGTTTCGACCAGGCCCCTTTCAATCTCGAGGAACCAGCGCTCGAGATCCTCCGGCGTGCGCGCATAGGCCGTGGGGAAAGAGCCTATTACCCCTGCGTGTGCCGCTGCCAGCACAAGCCTGGGACCCGACACGAGGAACATGGGTGCCACGATCGCTGGCAGGCGAAGTTCGTTCATGGTTTGCGAAAATCTGGAGGTGATTTCAGCCATTTTTCTCTCTATGCGTATTCCGCCAGGGCGTGGGCGGCGGTGCTCTGTTGTTGTGATGGCACCTATGCAAAATGATAAAAACGATCAGCACTTTCGCCATCGACTAAAAGCGAGTCTCTAGGCTAACACCATAGGTGCGCGGCGCACCCGCGCCGAGTTGGTCACCGAGGGCGCTCTGACTGACGGTTATCGCATACCCTTTATTCGTCAAATTGCGACCCCAGAAGGTGAAAGTTACCGCGTCACTTGGCGTTGTCCATGCGACCTGCGCATTCACCAAGGTGTAGCCGTCCTCCTTGATACGATGATCGGGTTCCCAGTAAAAGCCATCGTTGCGATGGATGTTGCCATTGAGCCGCAGTTCGCCGCCGGCAAGTTCCTGCGTAAAGTCGGCATTCAGTGACATGGTCCATTTGGGCGCCTTGATCATCTCATTGCCGCTGAGATCGACCGCGATGGTCGAATTCCCGCCGCCTGCCTGAGGGACAGTGAATGGCCCGTCGGGAAAGGAGGTATATTCGGTGTCGAGCAGTGTAATCGCTGCGGTTAGCAAAAAGTTGTCTGTTGGAGCTACTGTGAGGTCCAGGTCAAGGCCATAGATTTCAGCCTCTGCTGCATTGAGAAGTTCAGAGCCACCGGGAACGACACGCGCGAGATGAATGTCTTTGTAGTCGTAATAGTAAGCTGCCGCATTGATGCGAAGCCGGTCATCGAGCAGATCGGACTTGATGCCGATCTCTGTCGCATCCAGCGTTTCGGGTTTGACGGGTGTTGTTGAAGCTGTGGGCAGATTATACAAGCCTGACTTGAAGCCCCGGCTTTGGCTCGCATAGATAAGGGTGTTGTCCGTCAGCTTGTGATCCAGCGCGACGCGGTAGGTGAACTTGTTGGACGTCACCTCATCGGAGAGCGGGATCACTGTCGTCACACCGGTTGCAAAAGGTGTTACATGGATACCGCCACTAGCTTCGCGCTCGTCACGAGTATAGCGGCCGCCCAGAGTAAGGTTTGTGTCTGGAAATATTTCAATGGTCGTTTGAGCAAAACCAGCTATCGAACGCGTATCTTGTTTCCGGAAAATTTCCTGTAATGCGGTACCATTTGCGATTCCCAAGCCCTTAATTGCCAATGGCGTATAACCCGCGTCGGCTTCAAGAAAATAAACTCCGGTAACCCAATTAAAGCGCCCATGATTTCCTAAAAGGTGGAGTTCCTGTGTGAAGGTATGAGCCTCTTCATTGATGGTGCCATCGACGATGTCTGCAGCTGTGCCATCCTGGTCCTGGCGGGAGTAGGTCGTCATCTCACGATAAGCTGTTAAGCTCATGAGCTCCAAACCATTGTTGAAATTATGATCCACGCGCACACTACCGCCGTACTGCTCGACGTTTGAACCAGAATCTAACATGCCCAAAGAGGAATCGTGGATTGAACCCTGGAAGGCTACTCCTCCTACAAGCAATGAGCCAGGGACAACTTGTCGCGTCGTTGCGACATCCGTATCGACCTCCGTATAGTCGCCGGCCAGTGTGATGGTGGTTTGTTCGCTGGCTTCGATAAGAACTTTGCCGCGCACCATGGACTCACGCTTTTTGTTGACATCTAGACCGGTAGTGAGGCTCTTGCCCCATCCTTCTCCTTGATTGGAAAAGTAGCCGCTCAGATCAGCTGCAATATTATCGGTTAGGCCACCTGTGACATAGAAACTACCAGTCGAGGTGTCGTAGTTGGCATAGCCTAGCCGTGCATTACCAGTGAATTCGTAGGATGGTTTCTTGGTGATGACGTGGATCAGGCCACCAGTTGCGTTGCGTCCGAAAAGTGTTCCCTGTGGGCCTTTCAGCACTTCAATGCGATCAATGTTGTTGAGCGAGAAGGTCGCAGCAGCCAAGTCGGCTATATAAACACCATCAACATAAATGGCATTGGCGTTCTCTACCCCGATGGAGTTGGAGTTGGTTCCGACGCCCCTCAAGAATGGCTGTACAGTAGTGCGGGCGACCTGCATCACGAGGCCTGAGGTCGCGACCGCAAGGTCATTCGTGTCTTGGATTCCTGATTTGGAGAGAGTATCTCCGGTGAGTGCTGTAATCGAGATAGGAACTGACTGAAGGCTTTCCTCTCGGCGCTGCGCAGTAACGATAATTTCTTCGAGGCGACTGGTCCTGCCTGCTTCCTCTGTTGTCTGCGCCAAAACCGAAGGCATAAACCCGACTATACCCGTCATTGGCACAAGGCCTGCGCGCAAGATGCTTTTGTAAAAAATATTCTTCATATACACCTCTACTTGTTATTTGTCGAAATTCATTATTTTTGAGATTGCCTTCAGTTCATGGCCATAGGAGCTCAAATATTTATAATCATATATCAAACGTTAGTTACAGGCTAATATAGAGCTTGAGAGATTGTCAAGTGCCTTCTATGTCTATCAATTGATAGATATAATTTTATTTCCCGGAGCTGGCATGGAAATCCGAGCGGCCAGCTTTGACAATGGTTGATCCCGGCGTAGCGGCAATAGCGCTCTCGTTGATAATCGAGAAAATATAGCCTTCACTTTCGCCACCAAACTTAAGAGTGCACAGAATATGCGACTTGACCCCGTCGTTTCTCCCGACCTCCCGGACTGGATTCGGGATCACCTGGTCCGTTACATCGACAGCAATGGCGAAGACGGCTATTGGTGGGATCCCGGTGTCTCGATCGGTCGCTCCGATCTGAACAAGGTTCCCACCCTGTTGCTGACCACTGTCGGCAGAAAATCCGGCAAGCATTACACCAGTCCACTCATTTTCGGCCGCAGTGGTGAGAGCTACGTTGTCGTGGGCACCAAGGGTGGTTCACCCGAGCATCCGGCGTGGTATCTGAATTTGCTGGCCAATCCGGAAGCCGGATTGCAGGTCAAGGCGGACAGGTTTCTGGTTCGCGGTCGGCGCGCCGAGGGGGAGGAGAGAGCAAAACTATGGAAAATGATGACCGGCTTCTGGCCGCTTTATGAAGTACAGGTGACGCAAACGGATCGCGAGGTACCCGTTGTCGTGCTCGAACCCGTCTGATGATCATCAACGGGTTCCGATGGCGCACGGCCAGTGAGAACCCGCTTGTGTGAAGCCTGCCGTAGGAGCCTGCCTGCAGGCGACACAACCAGATATACGGTCGCCTGCAGGCAAGCTCCTACAGGGACGATAACAAATCCGCCAGAAGTCGGCAGGCGTCGGTTTCTGTGAAGATGCCCACCAGGTCGCCCTGATCCAGAACCACCACGGCCTCGCTTTCCCGGGAAATCATGCGGCGCAGCACTTCGGGGAGCGGGTCGTTGATATCGGCCACGAAGGCGCGGGTGGAACCGACATCGCTTGCCAGCAGGTCTTCGTCATCCTCCAGCTTGTGGGCTGGCAGAGTGAAGCGTTTGATGTCCCGGTCGGTGATGATCGACTCCACCACGCCGTTTTCCACCACGGGTAGGTGATTGACGCCGAACTCTTCCATGAGCGCCGCGGCGTCCGACAGGCGAGCGTCGCCGGAGATGGTTTTGGGGGAAGCTGTCATTACTTCGCCAAGAGTCGGTATCGTTGCCATGGTAGTGCCGTCTCGCAATCGTCCGTTGCCAGTGGAGCGTCAGTCTCCCGCCAGGCGGCGCAGCACGTAGTGAAGAATGCCGCCATGTTTGTAGTAGGCAAATTCGTTGGGTGTGTCGATGCGCACCTTGGCGATGAAGTTGACGGTTTCACCCCCGGCGCGCGTCACGGTCACCCGGGCTTCGGTCTGGCCGGGTTCGATTCGGCCGATGGTGAAGCATTCTCCGCCGCTCAGATGCAGTGACGCTGCCGAGTCGCCGGGGCCGAACTGCAATGGCAGAATGCCCATGCCCACCAGGTTGGAGCGGTGGATGCGCTCGTAGCTTTCCGCGATCACGGCGCGCACCCCGAGCAGGGCGGGCCCTTTCGCCGCCCAGTCCCGCGACGAGCCGGTGCCGTATTCGCGGCCGGCGATGATGATGAGCGGCACGTTTTCCTCGCGGTAGCGTTGCGCGGCATCGTAAATGCTCATGACCTCACCGCCGGGAAGGTGGCGGGTCCAGCAGCCCTCCGTATCCGGCGCAAGCTCGTTGCGGAGGCGCACATTGGCGAAGGTGCCACGCATCATCACTTCGTGGTTGCCGCGCCGCGACCCGTAGGAGTTGAAGTCGTTGGGCGAGACGCCGAGACTCTGAAGATATTCACCTGCCGGACTGTGGACGCTGATGGCGCCAGCCGGGGAGATGTGGTCGGTGGTGATGCTGTCGCCCACCTTGACCAGACAGCGGGCGTTGCTGATCGCCGTCAGCGGCGGTGGTGTTCTGGTGATGCCATCGAAAAACGGCGCTTTCTTGATGTAGGTGGAGTCCGGCCAGTTGTAGCGCTCGCCGCCGCTGACACGTAATTGTTGCCAGCTTTCGGGGCCAAGATAGACATCGGCGTATTTACTGGTGAACAGGCTGGCGTCGATGTGTCGCTCCCGAATGGCGCGAATTTCGGACGAGCTCGGCCAGATATCCCTGAGGTAGACCGGATTGCCCTGGCGATCGCTGCCCAGGGGTTCGCGGGTGATATCGACCGTCATGCTGCCCGCCAGCGCATAGGCGACCACCAGGGGCGGGGACGTGAGATAGTTGTTGCGCACCAGCGGATGAATGCGGCCCTCGAAATTGCGGTTGCCCGACAGCACGGAACTCACCACCAGGTTGCCCTGGTTGATGGCGGCCTCGATTTCCGGGCGCAGCGGCCCCGAGTTGCCGATGCAGGTGGTGCAGCCGTAACCGACGAGGTAGAAGCCCAGTTTTTCCAGGTCGCCCAGTAGACCGGACTTTTCCAGATAGTCGGTGACCACCTGTGAACCCGGCGCGAGACTGGTCTTGACCCAGGGTTGCGTCTGCAAGCCCTTCGCCACGGCATTGCGGGCGAGCAGGCCCGCGGCGACGAGTACGTCGGGGTTCGAGGTATTGGTGCAGCTGGTGATTGCCGCGATCACCACGGCGCCATCCTCCAGGCACAGGCTGTGGTGATCGAACTGTACGCGCGCCGCGCCCGCTGCGGTCATCTGGCCAACGGCGGTGTCGCCGCCCTCGTCCTCGAAGCCGCTGAGATCCACCGAGGCGTCGCGCACGCGGATCACCTCGCGCATGGCGTTTGCGAACGCCACCTGGGCCTGGTCCAGTGGAATGCGGTCCTGCGGCCGCCTGGGGCCGGCGATACTCGGTACCACGGCAGCCAGATCCAGTTCGAGGAGCGCGCTGTAGACGGCGTCCGCTCTGTTGTCGTCCGGCCACAGGCCCATGGTTTTCAGGTAGCTCTCCACGAGTTGTACCTGGGTTTCACTGCGCCCGGTGAGGCGCAGGTAAGCCAGGGTTTGCGCATCGATCTGAAAGAGTCCGCAGGTGGCGCCGTACTCGGGTGCCATGTTGGCGATGGTGGCGCGGTCGGCAACGCTGAGGTTCTTGAGGCCGGGGCCGAAAAACTCGACGAATTTGCCCACCACGCCGTGGTTGCGCAGCATTTCCGTGATGGTCAGCACCAGGTCGGTGGCGGTTGCGCCTTCCTTCATGGCACCGCTGATGCGTACGCCCACCACCTGGGGCAGCAACATGGAGATGGGCTGGCCGAGCATGGCGGCTTCCGCCTCGATGCCGCCCACGCCCCAGCCGAGTACACCCAGGCCGTTGATCATGGTGGTGTGGGAGTCGGTGCCCACCAGGGTATCCGGATAGGCCAGCATCCTGCCGTCTCGCTCCGCGCCAAACACGGTACGCGCCAGATATTCCAGGTTGACCTGGTGGACGATGCCGGTGCCGGGTGGCACCACCTTCAGATTGTCGAAGGATTGCTGGCTCCACTTCAGGAACTGGTAGCGCTCGCGGTTGCGGGTCACCTCCAGGTCGGTGTTGCGCTGCAAGGCATTGCCGTCGCCGTAGAAATCCACCATCACCGAGTGATCGATGACGAGCTCGGCGGGCGACAGGGGGTTGATGCGTCTGGGGTCGCCGCCCAGGTCATTCATGGCATCGCGCATGGTCGCCAGATCCACCATGGCGGGCACGCCGGTAAAATCCTGAAGGATCACCCGTGCGGGTACGAAGGATATTTCCCGTTCCGGCTCTTCGTGTGGATCCCAGCCGGCCACCGCCTCGATGTCGTCGTCGCTGACGAAATCCTCGCCATCGTGGCGCAGCAGGTTTTCGAGAAGAATCTTGATGGAGAAGGGCAGGCGCTCGACATCAAAGGCGGGTTGAAGCCTGTCGAAACTGTAGCAGATGTGCGTCTTGCCGTTCACCTCGAAGGGTTTTTCGTGTTGATACTTGCTGGTCATTGAAGGCTTCCCCGGCATTTGCCTTTTGTCGGCGTTGGCTTGAGTCTAGTTCAAATTTCCCACTCCCACCCTCCGCGTGGCTCGGCCTGTAGGTTGGGCTGACGCAGGAAGCCCAACGGTTTCAAGGCAGATGTTGGGCTTCCTGCGTCAGCCCAACCTACGGGTTGTGGGGCCCGCGGCGGCGAAGTGTCAGATCGCGCGTTTCATCGGCGTGGTGACGCGCAGTTCGTGGTCGCGAATATTCTTGCTGTTGGCGGCTTTGGAACAAAAATCCTTCCAGCTGTAGGGGTTGTCCTTGTCCGGTGCGATGTCGAGTATCTTGTCGCCGTCAGTGGTCACCTCAAGGCCACAGAACGCCGGGCAGATGTGGCAAAAGGTTTTTGTCGTGCGGCTGTGCTGAGGCAATTCGCCGCAATCTTTGAGTGCGATCATCGCAATTTTCCGACTGGGGAGCTATAAGCTGTGAGCTCTACGTTGAATCTGGGCACAACCCGATTCTTTCAGCGCAAGCAGTTTTTCATTGGCTATCGAGGGTAGGCCATTGAATTTGCCGGGACAATACCCACATTAACATTAACCCTTTTATTGATAAGTTCCGAGGTTTGTCATGCGATTCGACCGCTTCACCAATCAACTGCAAAGCGCGCTCGCCGATGCCCAATCTCTCGCTGTGGGGCGGGACCACACCGCCATCGAACCGGCGCACCTGCTCGCGGCCATGCTCAAACAGCAGGGCGGTTCGGTAAGACCCATGCTGTCCCAGGCGGGGTTCAATCTGGCGGCCGTGGAAAAGGCTGTGGCCGACCGGCTCGACGGCCTGGCCCGCCTGCAGAACCCGACCGGCGAGGTGAACCTGTCGCCGGCCAGCGCGCGCGTGCTCAACCTGGCCGACAAGCGCGCCCAGCAGCAGGGGGATCAGTTCATTTCCAGTGAAGCGGTACTGCTGGCGATGTTCGACGACGGTGAAAGTGGGCAACTGCTCAAGCCCCACGGCGAGGTGAAGAAGCTCGAAGAGGTGGTGAAGAAGGTGCGTGGCGGCGAATCGGTCGACAGCGCGGAGGCGGAGGGTAGTCGTCAGGCACTGGAAAAATACACCATCGACCTCACCGCGCGCGCCGAGGCCGGCAAGCTCGACCCGGTGATCGGTCGCGACGACGAGATCCGCCGCACGATTCAGGTGTTGCAGCGCCGCACCAAGAACAACCCGGTGCTGATCGGCGAACCCGGCGTGGGCAAGACCGCCATCGTCGAGGGGCTCGCCCAGCGCATCATCAATGGCGAAGTGCCGGAAGGGCTCAAGGGCCGCCAGGTGCTGAGCCTCGACATGGGCGCGCTACTCGCCGGCGCCAAGTTCCGCGGCGAGTTCGAGGAGCGCCTCAAGGCAGTGCTCAACGAGCTGGCCAAACAGGAAGGGCGCATCATTCTCTTCATCGATGAACTCCACACCATGGTCGGCGCCGGCAAGGCGGAAGGCGCGATGGATGCCGGCAACATGCTCAAGCCGGCCCTGGCCCGCGGTGAACTGCACTGTGTGGGCGCCACCACGCTCGACGAGTACCGCAAGTACATCGAAAAGGATGCCGCGCTCGAACGCCGTTTCCAGAAGGTGTTGGTGGACGAACCGAGCGAAGAGGACACCATTGCCATTCTGCGCGGCCTCAAGGAGCGCTATGAAGTCCACCATGGCGTGGACATCACCGACTCCGCCATCGTCGCGGCCACCAAACTGTCGCAACGCTACATCACCGACCGCCAGCTGCCTGACAAGGCCATCGACCTGGTCGACGAAGCGGCATCCCGCATTCGCATGGAAATCGACTCCAAACCCGAGGAACTCGACCGCCTCGAGCGGCGCTTGATCCAGCTCAAGATGGAGCGTGAGGCCCTCAAGAAAGAGGATGACGAGGCGTCGAAGAAGCGCCTCGAAAAACTGCTTGCCGATATCGACGAGATCGAGCGCGAATACGCCGATCTCGAAGAAATCTGGAAGGCGGAAAAGGCATCGCTGCAGGGCGCGGCCCACATCAAGAGCGAACTGGAGCAGGCCAAGCTGGAGCTTGAGGCGGCGCGCCGCGGTGGCGATCTCACGCGCATGTCGGAAATCCAGTATGGCGTGATCCCCGGTCTCGAAAAACAACTGAACGCGGCGGTGGAAGCGGAAACCCGCGAGCGCCAGCTGCTGCGCAACAAGGTTACCGAGGAGGAAATCGCCGAGGTCGTCGCCAAGTGGACCGGCATTCCGGTCAGCAAGATGCTGGAGGGCGAACGCGACAAACTGCTGCGCATGGAAGAGGCGCTCCACAAGCGGGTGGTGGGCCAGGACGAGGCGGTGGTCTCGGTGGCCAACGCGGTGCGCCGCTCCCGTGCCGGGCTTTCCGACCCCAATCGCCCCAATGGGTCATTTTTGTTCCTCGGCCCCACCGGGGTCGGCAAGACGGAGCTGTGCAAGGCGCTCGCCGAGTTCCTGTTCGACTCGACGGATGCGATGGTGCGCATCGACATGTCCGAATTCATGGAGAAACACTCGGTGGCGCGGCTGATCGGTGCGCCTCCGGGCTACGTGGGCTATGAGGAGGGCGGCTACCTGACGGAGGCGGTGCGGCGCCGGCCCTATTCCGTGCTGCTGCTCGACGAAGTCGAAAAAGCTCATCCGGACGTGTTCAACATTCTGTTGCAGGTGCTCGACGACGGTCGCCTCACCGATGGTCAGGGCCGCACCGTGGATTTCCGCAACACCGTGGTGGTGATGACCTCGAACCTGGGGTCCGACATCATCCAGACCCTGGCGGGCGAGGACAACTACGAAGCCATGAAGGGCGCGGTGATGGGCGTGGTGGGTAACCACTTCCGCCCCGAGTTCATCAACCGCATCGACGAGGTGGTGGTGTTCCACCCTCTCGGCAAGGGACAGATTCGCGGCATCGCGGAAATTCAGCTCGACCTGCTCAGAAAGCGCCTCCTGGAGCGCGGTTTGCACCTGGAGCTGGCCGAGGCAGTGCTCGACAAGATCTGCGAGGCCGGCTACGACCCGGTTTACGGCGCCCGGCCGCTCAAACGCGCCATCCAGCAACTGCTGGAGAATCCGCTGGCACAGGCGGTGCTGTCGGGGCGCTTCAGCGATGGCGACACCATCCGCGTCAATCTCGATGAGGCGGGTGAACTGAGCTTCGCATGACCTGATGATGTTTCAGGAGCGGGTAGGAGCGGCGATGGACAGCCTGAATTCCGGCCTATATAGCCTCGCAATGATGGCCTTGACGTCCGTTCGTCGGGTGTCAAGGCCATTCGGTCGGCGAGGTAGCTGACCGCGCCACGGAATGCGGCAAAATGGCCGAGAACGACGACAGGGAGGATCTGGTCGGTATGGCACTACTTCATCTGCTCAAGGGGGCTGAAACGATTTCTTCGCTGCGCGACCGAAGTACCGCGGCAACCATGGCCTGCACGGCCATCATTCACATTCTCGCTCCCACCACATTCTGCTGGCTGCGCGCCCAGGGCGAAGGCAAACCCATGCGCGTCTTGGCGCGCAGCGGCCCCAAGGGGCCCATTACCGGCGAAAAGGCCGCCAATGCGCATGCCGAAAGTCTCGCCCTCAACGACATCTTTCTGCGTCATCCCGAAGCGCTGGGCGCCATCGACGCGCACGCCACGCGCAGCATACCCGCGGCAGACGGCGGCTGGCGGGTCGCACTGCCGTTCTACCACGCCCACGACCGCCTCGACAGCCTGCTGCTGGCGGAGTGCGAGAGCCCGCCGAGCCCTGAGCAGGAAGATGGTATTCGCTGCTTTCTGCACTTTTACGTCAACTATCTGGCCTTGCTGGATTACAGCGAACTGGACACCCTGATCGGCCTGCGCAACCGCAAGACCTTCGAAGACATGCTCGAGCGTCTGGTGAACGAACCGCGCGCCGCCGGCGCCGATCCGCTCTGGCTGGCGCTGCTCGATATCGACAATTTCAAGTACATCAACGATACCTGGGGACACATCTTCGGCGACGAAACCCTGCTGCGCTTTTCGCGGATGCTCAAGGCATCCTTTCGCTCCGAGGACCAGCTGTTTCGCTTTGGCGGTGAGGAGTTCGTCGCCATCATCCGGGCGCGCGATGACGCTCTGGCGCTGTCCTGCCTGGAGCGCTTTCGCACGGCCCTGGAGGCGACCGAATTTCCCCAGATCGGCACCATGACCTGCAGCATCGGATTCACGCGGTTCGATCCCGAACGCCTGTCGTCAGAGACGCTGGAGCAGGCCGATCGCGCCCTGTATTACGCCAAATCCAATGGTCGCAATCGCACCTGCCACTACGACACACTGCTGGCACAAGGCTTGATAGAAGTTCAGGATCCGCTGGAGGGGCGGGCGGCGCTGGATTTCGATATCGATGCGCTCTTTGCGTGATGGCGCTTTCGTGCTTGATTATTTGTGCTCGCCTCGCTATGTTGCGAGGAAACAACAACTGTGTGGGTCAAGGGGGTGATATGGCGTTTTCGGTGCTGCAGCGCGCGCTCCTGCTGATGGTCGCATGGTTGCTTGCGCCCCTGTCCAGCACTGCCTCTACCATGGAACTGGCGGCCTTCACGCCGGTCACCTTGCCGATCCACTTGCGCTATGCCGCGCCGGACAAGGTGCTGGTGGAAAAATCCACGAGAAAGCTCTACCTGCTCAACGATGGCAACGTGATCAAGGAATATCCCGTGGCCTTCGGCAAGAATCCGGTGGGTCACAAGCAGGAAGAGGGGGATGGCCGAACCCCGGAGGGTAGCTATATCCTCGATTGGCGCAAGAAAGACAGCAAGTTCTACCGCGCCATCCACATTTCGTACCCCAATGAACAGGATGTTGCCCAGGCCGAGGCTCGCGAGGTGGAGCCCGGCGGCAGTATCATGATCCATGGCAGCCCGGCCTGGGTTCCCTCCGTGGAGTGGGCCAAGAACTGGCTCCACCAGGAGAACTGGACGGAGGGCTGCATCGCCGTCACCAACGACGTCATGGATGAAATATGGCAGCTCGTCAAGGACGGCACGCCCATCGAGATTCGCCCCTGAGCCGGGGCGCCGTACTGTAATCCCTCCCTCCTCGACATAGCGCTCGCCAGTCGCTAGGCTCTTCACTTTGGATGTTTCCGGCTCTACGGAGTGCCTTGTAGGAGCCTGCCTGCAGGGGCGCGGATAGTGCATCGGCCGTGGGGGCGCCTCGGCGTTTATGTATAACGTGAAACCCGGGCGGACAATGCTGGATCGAGAGATCATGAAGAGGCACTTACAGCTCGCATGGCCTCACGCAGGGTTTTAACCTGAATTTCCGGCTACTGTGCAATCAAGGGTATTTGGGTCAATGGGCGCATGATGAACAAGAATCTCAACGATGCCTTTTACGGCGAGATCAAGAACCACTTCGAGAAGAGTGGTGTCGACGATGTATCAGCGATGCTCGCCTTCGCGAAAAAGCTTCATACCCTGGCGCCTCTCGAAGAGCTGAGCAAGGAGCCAGTGGCGGACCTGTGTGGCCTGATCCAGTCGCTGCGCCTTTATCTCGAAAAATTGCCCGAGGGCACCGCCAAGGTGCGCTCGTTCAACCCCAGCCTCAACGAAGATGGCTGGGAGCACCCCTGCACGCAGATTTTCATTCTCAGTCGGGACATGGCCTTTCTGGTGGATTCGGTGCGCCTCGAACTCACCCGCCTGGGGCTCGCCATCCTGCGCATCAACAGTACCGTGCTGGACGTGGTGCGCGATGGCGACGGCAACCTGTTGCGCTGGCTCGACAAGCCCGAAAACGGCAGCCACAAGGAAGCGCTGATCTACTTCCAGGTAGAACACTACCTTGCGGAGCAGCGCCACCAGCTGGTGGCCGGCGATATTTTTCGGGTGCTGGAGCAGGTGCGGGCGGTCAATGACGACTACCCGCCGATGTTGCGGGCTCTCGGTACCGCGCGCGACGGCCTTGGCGCACAGAATATGGCTGAGAGCCGGGCCTTTCTCGACTGGCTGATCGCCGATCATTTCACGTTCCTGTCCTATACCTACTACAGCCTCTCGGGTGGGGAAGATCCGGTGCTGGCGCCGGTACCGGAAAAAAGCCTGGGGCTGGCGGTCGGCGCCACGCAAGGTGTGACGGCGCAGCGGTTGTCCGAGCTGCCGGAGGGTGTGTTGGCGTTTCATCGCAGCAGTGCCGGGGTGGCGCTCGCCAAGTCCGCCAGCCGCGCGCCGGTCCACCGCGATCAGTACGGCGACTACGTCATCGTCAAGGATCTGGACGACGAGGGCCGATTGCGTGGCGAGCATCGTTTTCTCGGGCTGTACGCATCGCTGGTCTACACCCAAAGCCCTTTCAATGTTCCGCTGGTGGGCAGCAAGCTGGAGCGCATTTTCCGGCGCTCGGGGCTCGACCCCTCGAGCCATTACGGCAAGGTTCTGCGCCAGATCATCGAAGTACATCCGCGCGACGAGCTTTTCGTGAGCGGCGAGGACGCGCTCTACGAAACACTGGTCGGCATCTGGCAGATCAATGAGCGGCGCCAGGTAAGACTGTTCATCACGCCGGACCCCTACGGCAGATTCGTCTACTGCACGGTGTACTTTCCGCGCGATACCTACCGCACCGAAGTGCGGGAAAAAACCCAGCGCCTGCTGATGGAGGCATTCGATGCCTCGGACTATCAGTTCAGTACCTTTTTCACGCAATCACTGCTGGTGAGAACCCACTTCGTGATGCGTATCGACTCCGCGCGTTACAAGGAGATCAGCGTCCAGGACCTGGAGCGGCAGATCGCCGCCCTGGCCACCGACTGGCGCGACGATCTGCAGCGCGCCATCAAGGAACACTGGGGCGACGAGCGCGGCATTGCCCTTTCGGCCATGTATCGCGATGCGTTTTCGCTCAGCTATCAGGAACATTTCGATCCGCGCACCGCGGCGCAGGATATCGACCTTTTTCACGCCCTGGGAGGCGAGGAGGAAATTGCCACTCGTTTTTTCCAGCCGCTGGGTGCCAGGCCCGGCATCATGCGCCTGAAGATTTTCCATCGCAAAACGGAGCTGTCGCTGTCGCGGATGGTGCCGCTGCTGGAAAACCTGGGCTTTCAGGTGATCGGCGAACACCCCTACCCGATCCGGCCAGACGGGGTGGAGCCGGTATGGATGAGCGACTTCACGCTCAGGTTCAGTCTCGATATCGACGTCGACGTGGCGGCGGTGCGGCAAAACTTCGTCGATGCCTTCGAGGCGGTGTGGCAGGGCCGCGCCGGTGATGACAGTTTCAATGGCCTGGTGATCGGTGCGCGTCTCGATTGGCGTTCGGTGGCGCTGTTGCGCCTCTATGCCCGCTACATGAAACAGCTCGGCATTCCCATCGGGCAGGACTTCGTCGCCGCCACCCTGGCGGCGAATCTGGATATCACGCGCAATCTGGTGGCGCTGTTCAAATGCTGTTTCGACCCGCGCCTGGCCACGGATGGCAGAAGCGAACGGGTTGGGCGCCTTGAGACGAAAATTCTCGATGCCCTCGATAATGTCAAGAACCTCAACCAGGATCAGGTGCTGCGCACCTATCGGAACCTGATCTGCGCCACGCTGCGCACGAATTTCTTTCAGCGCGATGCAAGCGGCGACTTCAAACCCTATATTGCGGTGAAGCTGGCGCCGAAACAGCTTGCGCTCGCCCCCGAACCGCGCCCGGAATACGAAATTTTTGTGTCGTCACCGCGCTTCGAAGGTGTGCATCTGCGTGCCGGGAAAGTGGCGCGGGGCGGCATCCGCTGGTCGGATCGTCTCGAAGATTACCGCACCGAAGTTCTTGGCCTGGTGAAGGCGCAGCAGGTGAAAAATGCCGTGATCGTACCCACCGGCGCCAAGGGCGGCTTCGTGCTGCGCCAGGCGCCGCTCGCACAGGGGCGGGAAGCGGTTCTTGCGGAGGCACGCAACTGCTATCGCGCGTTCATGGGCGCCTTGCTGGACATCACCGACAACATTCGCGACGGCGCGATTATGGCGCCGCACGAGGTGGTGCGCCGCGACGGCGATGACCCCTATCTGGTCGTGGCCGCGGACAAGGGCACGGCGGCGTTTTCCGATCTCGCCAACGACGTGTCCGCCGACTACGGCCACTGGCTCGGCGATGCATTTGCGTCGGGTGGCAGCAATGGCTACGACCACAAAAAAATGGGCATCACGGCGCGCGGTGCCTGGGTGGCGGTACAGCGCCATTTTCGCGAGCTGGGCGTCAACGTTCAGGAGGAAGCCATCACCGCTGTGGGTATCGGCGATATGTCCGGCGATGTCTTCGGCAACGGCATGCTGCGCTCGCCGCACTTGCACCTGGTGGCGGCGTTCAACCACAACGCTATTTTTCTCGATCCGGATCCCGATGCGGCAAGTTCCTTTGGCGAGCGCCAGCGCCTGTTCGAAGCCGGCCTCGGCTGGTTCGATTACGACACCAGCCTCATCTCCGCGGGGGGCGGTGTTTTCTCGCGGGAACTCAAGACCATTTCCCTGACGCCCGAAGTGCAGAAGCGCTTCGCCATCGAAGAAAGTGCGTTGACCCCCGCGCAATTGATTCACCATTTGCTCAGGGCGCAGGTGGATCTGGTCTGGAATGGCGGCATAGGCACCTACGTCAAAGCCCGCGAGGAAAGCCACGCCGACGTGGGCGATCGCGCCAACGACGAACTGCGTGTTGACGGCCGCGACTTGCGCTGTCGGGTTTTTGGCGAGGGCGGCAACCTTGGCATGACGCAGCGCGGGCGCATCGAGTTCTGCCTGCACGGTGGCGCTTGCAACACGGATTTCATCGACAATTCCGGCGGTGTCGACAGCTCGGACCAGGAAGTGAACATCAAGATCGCCCTCAACGGCCTGGTGGTTGGCGACGACCTGACCTTGAAGCAGCGCAATGCGCTTCTCGAAAGCATGACCAACGAGGTGGCCGACAAGGTACTGCTGCACAATTATCGGCAAACCCAGACGCTGAGCCTGGCTCAGCTGCGTTCGGCCAGCAATCCTTCCGAGTTCTGGCACTGTATTCTCGACTGGGAGAGGGAAGGGCTTCTCGACCGCGCGCTGGAATATCTACCCGACGATGACACGCTCGCCAACAGGGAAAAAAGCGGGCCGTTTCTGACCCGGCCCGAGCTGGCGGTATTGCTGTCCTATAGCAAAATGCTGTTCAAGCAGCAATTGCAGCATGCAGAGCTCGATGCCGACCCGTACATTTTTGCCGAGATCCACGGCGCATTCCCGGCAACACTGGTGGATAAACACCCGGCGGCGATCGAGAGTCATGCGTTGCGCCACGACGTGCTGTGCACCCAGTTGGCGAACGAAATCATCGACTTCATGGGGCTGACTTTCGTTCACCGCCAGATGAAATCCACCGGCGCCTCTGCCGCGGATGTGGCGCGCGCCTACCTGATCGCCCGCGATGTCTTTCAGTTTGAAACGGTGTGGCGCGAAGTGGAAGAGCTGGACTACCGTGCCCCTGCGCGCACCCAGGGGGAACTGCACCTGAGCCTGATGCGTCTCGGCAGGCGCACCACGCGCTGGCTGCTGCGCAACCGTCGCGCCGGTGCCAGTGTGGCGGAGGAAATCGCCGCCCTGAAACCTTCCCTGCAGAGCCTGCTGACGGCAAGTCTCGGCGCCGAGCGCGACGAGGACGATGCGGATGACGTCGTAGCCGGGCTGTCCGGACTGGGCCTGAGCGATTACGCCTTGATGCTGATCGATTCCGCCAGCGATCTCTATTTTGCGCTTGGCATGGCCGACGTCAGTATTACCACCGGTGCGGATATCGACTGGGTAATAGAAGCGTACGACAGGCTTGGCGATGTTCTGCAACTGGAATGGGTCACCCGCCAGATCACCGAGCTGGTGTCTGCCAGCCGCTGGGACGACTTCGCCCGCGAATCCTTCATGGATGATCTGGAAAGCCAGTTTCGCCGGCTTGCGGCAGCGGCGCTGAGGCGCGCGGCCAGCTCGGGAGACCTGGAAGCCGAAGTGGCGGCCTGGCAGAGTGCACAGGCCCCGCTGATCGCACGCTGGCAGGACATGCTGCGGGAGATACGCATCACCGCTGAAAAACAGGTGGCGATGTTTTCCGTAGCGCTGCGGGAATTTGCCGATCTGGTCGCGGCCTCGCAATGATGCCCTCGCGTAGGGTGGTCAAGCTCCGCTTGGCCACCATTACACTGGAAGTCAGGTCTTGCGTTTTGCCAGCTGTAGAGGCCCAACCATGGCTCTGCTCCATTTTTCTATGGATACAAACAAGATCAAATAACGACAGAGTAGTAGAAGAAAACGTGTTACTACGTCTAGATCATCAGGTCTATAACCGAAAAGGCAAAACGCAAGACTTGACCCGAATGGCACTAGAAATGGCATCGCGGGTCATCGATACCGCGCTGCAAATGTTCGGCGGCTCGGGTTTCATGGAAGAGATGCTGATTTCCAAACTCTA
>CAYXXZ010000026.1:0-33112 GCA_964469165.1 uncultured Porticoccaceae bacterium | reverse complement strand
CGGATGCGGAAAACCGCACGTCCGGTGGTGTGGGAGAGGTAACGGGCGCAATCCCATTACCTCGACCCGATCAGCTCAACACTCACCGCCGCCGGAAGAGCGGAATATCCGTGTCCGCGCTGGTCTGGTATGTGACCGAAAAATCCTGCAGCGAGCGCACAGCCGCTTCCAGGTCGGTGCCTTCGCGCAGTTGATAGCTGTCGAAACCACAGCGTTTGAGGAAGAACAGCTGATCCTGGATGAGGTTGCCCACCGCGCGCAGTTCACCTTGGTAGCCGCCGCGATTGCGAAGAATTTCCGCAGTGGAAAAACCGCGACCGTCCATGAACACGGGGAAGTGCACGACCACCATCGGCGCCTGCAACACTTTTGCGAATGCCTCTTCGAACTCCTCGCCACTGTCGATCCAGGGTGCGGTGTGCCCGCCAAGGCGCGCCGCATCATCGAGCTCGAGCCATTTCGCCAGGGGCAGGATCACCCTGTCGTAAGTGGAGTAGTCTGTATCCTCCAGGCCCACGAAATGCCAATTGTCTTCGACAACCTGGTCGCCCTTAATCAGCTTTGGCATATACCGACTCCTTGAAGGGTGCGAGTCCGATGCGGTTATAGGCGTCGATGAACAGCTCGTCTTCCTGACGATTGTCGACGTAGACCTGAATGATCTTGGCGACTACCTCGGGCACATCTCCCTGCGTGAAAGAAGGGCCGAGCACGGTGCCCAGGGTCGCGTTC
Organism: uncultured Porticoccaceae bacterium; assembly: GCA_964469165.1. Classification (GTDB taxonomy): domain Bacteria; phylum Pseudomonadota; class Gammaproteobacteria; order Pseudomonadales; family Porticoccaceae; genus CAYXXZ01. The sequence continues at coordinate 32,380 of CAYXXZ010000026.1, read as the reverse complement.
TCGTCACTGCTGCCGCCGAGCTGAATCTGGTAGAACTCCTCGCCCTTCTTGTCGACACCGAGGATGCCGATGTTGCCGACGTGGTGGTGACCACAGGCGTTCATGCAGCCGGAAATGTTGAGGCTCAGGTCGCCCAGGTCATACAGATAGTCGAGGTCGTCGAAGCGGCGCTGAATCGCTTCGGCAATGGGGATCGACTTGGCGTTCGCCAGTGAACAGAAATCACCGCCGGGGCAGCAGATGATGTCGTTGAGCGTGCCCACCGTCGGTGTCGCGAAGCCCAGTGCCTGCAACTCCTGCCACAGACTGAACAGCGCGGATTTTTCCACGTCCGCCAGCACCAGGTTCTGGTTGTGGGTCGAGCGTGCTTCGCCAAAGCTGTAGGCGTCGGCGAGATCGGCAATCGCTTCCAGCTGGGCGTCGGTGACGTCGCCGGGCGCGGTGCCGGTGGGCTTGAGTGACAGGGTCACGGCGGCATATCCCGGTACCCGGTGGTCGATGACATTGCGCTTGAGCCAGCGCTGGAAGTCGATGTTGTCGAGCGCCTGGGACTGCAGCGCGCGCTCCGCGTCGGCGCCGTCGATGGTCTTGTACTCGGGCAGGGTGAAGAAGCCCTTGATACGCTCCACTTCTTCTTGCGTCAAGGTCAGCGGGCCATCCTTGTGATGCTGCCACTCCTCGTCGACCTTGGCGGCGAATTTCTCCGCGCTCCAGGCTTTCACAAGGATCTTGATGCGGGCCTTGAACTTGTTGTCGCGGCGGCCGTAGCGGTTGTAAATGCGCAGGATCGAGTTGAGGTAGGTGAGCAGGTGGCGCCACGGCAGGAATTCGCAAATCAGGCTGCCGATGACGGGCGTACGGCCGAGGCCACCCCCTACGTAGACGGCAAAGCCCAGCTCGCCGTCGCCATTCTTGACGATCTGCAGGCCGATGTCGTGAACCAGAATGGCGGCGCGATCGGACTCGGAGCCGCTCACGGCAATCTTGAACTTGCGGGGCAGGAAGGCGAATTCCGGATGCAACGTGGACCACTGGCGGATCAGTTCGCACCAGGGCCGCGGATCTTCGATTTCATCGGGGGCAATACCGGCAAACTGGTCGGACGTGGTGTTGCGCACGCAGTTGCCGCTGGTCTGGATGGAGTGCATTTCGACCTTCGCCAGATCGGCGAGAATGTCTGGCACTTCTTCCAGCACCGGCCAGTTGAGCTGAACGTTCTGGCGGGTGGTGAAGTGCACGAACCCCTTGTCGTAGTGTCGAGCAATATAGGCAAGCTGGCGCAGCTGGGTGGAAGACAGCAGACCATAGGGCACGGCAATGCGCAGCATCGGCGCCAGACGCTGAATGTAGAGCCCGTTCTGCAGGCGCAGCGGCAGAAATTCCGTATCGCTGATCTCGCCCGCCACATAGCGTTCCATTTGATTGCGGAACTGTGCGACGCGCTCATTGACCAACTGCCTGTCGTATTGATCGTATCGGTACATGGAGAGGTGCGTGTTGTTTCTCTGGGGCCGCAATCATACACAGATAGGGCCTGCTTGTCAGTGTCGGAAATGATAAGGAATTCGTGGCATTGGGCGATAAACTTTTTCGTTATAGCGCGCAACTCAAAGGGAATATGGGCGCAGGCAAGAAGTTGCAAAACACTGTCATATAACGCTGTTCCTGGCGCACAGCCAAACGCCGCACTCGATGTGGTGGGTGTAGGGAAACTGGTCGAAAAGGGCGAAGCGCCGGATCTCATGCGTATTGTGAAGAAAATTCATATTTTCTTTCAGAGTCAATGGATTGCAGGATATATAAAGAATTTTATTGAATTTTGCCGCAAGCCGGAGAGTGGCGTCATCGAGCCCGGCGCGGGGCGGGTCGAGGAACAGGGTTGAGAACCGGTAACTGTCCAGGTCGACGTCGCGCAGACGAAAGAAGGCCCTTTTGCCGGCGAGCGCCTCGCTGATCTCCTCGCTCGACATGCGGGCGATGACCACGTTGTCGACACCGTTGGCCTCGAGGTTCACCTGCGCCGATTGCACCGAAATCTTGGCCACTTCCGTGGCCAGCACGCGGCGGAAATTTGCCGCCAGCACCACGGTGAAATTGCCGTTGCCGCAATAGAGTTCGAGCAGATCCTCGTCGTTGCTGGCGGCGGTCACATCCTTCGCCCAGCTGAGCATCCTTTCGTTGACTCGGGCGTTGGGCTGGGTGAAGCCGCTTTCCACCTGCTGATAGCTGTAGGTTTTGCCATCAACTTCGAGATATTCCGTGACGAAATCCTCGCCTGTGACCCTTTTCTGCTTTCTGCTGCGACCGATGATGCCGATGCCGAGCGCTGCGGCCATGTCGCTGGCGTGCTGGTGCCAGGTGTCATCCAGCGGCTTGTGGTAGATCAGGGTGACGAGAACCTGGTTGCGCGAGGTGGTGAGAAATTCGCAGCCGTAGAGCTTGAGGCGCAACAGTTCGCTGCCGTTGATGGCGTCGAGCAGCGGCGTCATGGCGTTCACCATGGCGGTGGAGCCGATGGCAAAGCTGTCGATGGGGCGCGGCGTGCGCTCCCCCGGTGCCATCATGGCGTAATGCGCGCGCTTGCCTTCGTGCCAGATGCGAAACTCCGCCCGCATGCGGAAATGCAGCGGCGCGGAGTCGAACACCTCGAGAGGGGGTGGATCAAACGGGGCAAACAGCGCTTCCATTTCACGCTGTTTGCCGGCCAGTTGCGCGGCGTAGTCAGAAGGGTCGATCTGTTGTAACAAAGTCTTTCTAACTTCTTGTCAATAAACGTAATAACGCTGTTTACTTGAAGCGTTTTCCAGAGGGTTTGCCGCGTTTTGGCTTGTCGTCACCCTTGCGTTGAAAACCGCCCTTGCCAGGGCCTTTGCGGGCCGCGTAGGGTGCGTCGTCTGCACCGTCGTGCAGTTGCATGTGGATGGGCTGCTGGCGAATACGCACCTTCTTCATGTAGTGAAGCAGTTCCTTGGGCATGCCCTGGGGCAGGTCCACGGTGCAGTAGTCGTCGTAAATCTCGATGCGACCGATGAACTGGCTGTCCAGATCCGCCTCATTGGCGATGGCGCCAACGATGTCCTTGGGCTGCACGCCGTGCATCCTGCCCACCGCGAGGCGGTACTTTTCCATGGGCACGTCGTCATCCGAGGGCTCGCGGCGCTCCCGCTTCGGGGCGCCGTCGCGAGGGCCTTTGCCATCCGGACGAAAATCCTTGCCGGGGCGCTCCTTCTTGCCGGGGCGGCTGTCCCGCGCTTCGGGTCGTTCCGCCGCAAGGGGTTTGAGAGCGGGGAACAGGGGGCGTTCCTGCTGCAGCAAGTAAATGGCGGCAGCGGCGATATCCGCGGCGGCTACCTCCTGGCTGGTGCACAGGTCGTCCAGCAATTTGCGGAAGCGGCTCAGATCTTCCGTTTCGAGGGTTTCCACAAGGCGGTTGCGGAAGCTCTCGACGCGGCGGTCGCTCACTTCCTGGCTGCCGGGCAACACCATCGACTCGATGGGCTGGCCGGTGGATTTCTCGATGGAGCGCAGCAGGCGCTTTTCGCGGTGCGTCACGAACAAAATGGCTTCGCCATCGCGTCCGGCGCGCCCGGTGCGGCCGATGCGGTGCACGTAGGATTCGTTGTCGTAGGGAATGTCGAAATTCACCACGTGGCTGATGCGTTCCACATCCAGGCCGCGCGCGGCCACGTCGGTGGCGACGACGATGTCCAGCTTGCGATCTTTCAGGCGCTGGATGGTGCGCTCGCGCAATTGCTGGTTGAGATCGCCGTTGAGGGCGGCGGCGGTAAAGCCGCGCGCTTCGAGTTTCTCGGCCAGTTCGACGGTGGTCGATTTGGTGCGCACGAAAATGATCATGCCGTCGAAGTCTTCGACTTCGAGAATGCGGGTCAGGGCATCCAGCTTCTCGTTGTTCTGCACGGTCAGGCAGCGCTGGCGAATGCGCTCCACGGTGCGGGTCTTGGAGGCGACGTGCACTTGCTCGGCATCACCCAGGTATTTGCTGGCAATGCGCTGGATCTGTGGCGGCATGGTGGCGGAAAACAGCGCGCGTTGCGCCGTTTCCGGCGTTTCCGCAAGGATGGTCTCGACGTCGTCGATGAAGCCCATGCGCAGCATTTCGTCCGCTTCATCCAGCACCACGGCGCGGATTTCACCGAGATCGAGGCTCTGGCGGCGCAGGTGATCCATGATCCGCCCCGGCGTGCCGACGATGACCTGTACGCCGCGCCGCAGCGCGCGCAACTGGCTGCCCATGTCCTGGCCGCCGTACACGGGCAGAACATGAAAGCCCTTGAGGCCGCGGGCGTAGCTCTGACAGGCTTCCGCCACCTGAATGGCGAGTTCGCGGGTGGGTGTCAGCACCAGAATCTGGGGCGAGCGTTGCGTGGCGTCGAGCCTGCTCAGCAGGGGCAGCGCGAAGGCGGCGGTCTTGCCGGTGCCGGTCTGGGCCACGCCCAGCAGGCTTTTGCCGGCGAGAAGCAGGGGGATGCTGCGCGCCTGAATGGGGGAGGGTTGTTCGTAGCCGAGCTCACTGATGGTGGCGAGCAGGGCACTATCCAGGCCCAGATCGGCGAATTGTGGAGAAGACATGGGACTGAACCTGCGATGCCTGACGGCGGAAGAGGGAAAATAGCCGCGCAGTATACGCCCCTGAAGGGGGCATGGGAAATGTTTTGTCAGTTCCGCAGTTCACAGTTCACAGTTCACAGTTCACAGACAGTATGAGTGTGGCACCCCCTGATAACTGTAAACTGTGAACTGATTCAATAATTCCGCAAGGCATCCTGGTAGCAGGCCAGGCTCGCGCCTTCCACCTCGCGGATGTTGCTTTCGGCGGCGGCGTCGATCTTGTTCCCCATGGCCGCTTCGAGCACGCGCCAGCGCGTTTCGAAAATGGCCTTGTATTCGGGATGCGTTACCACGAACAGCTGATTGCGCTCAACGGCATCGGCAACTTTCTCCGCCACGTCGCGGGGCATCTGGTAATGGCTGAAACCCGGCCCGCCCTTCAACTTGCCGAGATTGACGAGGTGGGGAGCAATCTTGCGGGAATTGTTCAGGATATTGCCCTTGGTTGGCCCGGGGCACACCACCGAAACACCGATATCGTATTGCGCAAGCTCGATACGCAGCGTTTCCGACAGCCCCATGATGGCGAACTTGGCCGCATTGTAGGCCGCGAAATTGGGTGCGCCCATCAGCCCCTGGGTGGATGAGGTGTTGACGATGTGGCCTGGCAGCGCGCGATCCCGCAGGCGTCGGCCCACGGCAGTCACGCCGTTCCAGGTACCGGTGACGTTGGTGTCCATCACCCAGTTCCAGGCCTCGCTGGACAGCTCCAGCGCCGGAGTGGGCGCTACGGTGACACCGGCGATATTGGCCAGCAACTGCACGGGGCCGAGCTCCCGTTCCGCGCGATCCAGCAAAGCCTCCCAGGCTGCCGCATCGCGAATATCCAATGGGCTCGTCAGGAAGGGCACACCGCTCCTGCTGAGAGCCGCATTGGTTTCGGCCAGGGCGTCTTCATTGATGTCGGTCGCCACTACTTTCATTCCACGCTCGGCGAGCACCTCGGCCAGGCCACGGCCAATACCGCTGGCCGTGCCAGTAACCAGCGCGATCTTGCCGGATAAATCAGTCAACATAAAAACCTCTGTGATATGGCAAATGAAACCCTCTCCCCCGGCCCCTCTCCCATGAATGGGAGAGGGGAGGTGCGGCAACCCCGCGCGAGCTACCCCCTCTCCCGCAAGTGGGAGAGGGGAGATACCGCAGCTCCGCACGAGCTGCTCCCTCTCCCGCAAGCGGGAGAGGGCTGGGGAGAGGGTAATAGACTCTCTCGCCGATTTGCACATTGTAGGGCGGTCACGCGCCGCGTGACCCGCACAAACAAAACCCTTTCCCCCGGCCCCTCTCCCATGAATGGGAGAGGGGAGATACTGCAACCCCGCGCGATCCACTCGCTCTCCCGCAAGCGGGAGAGGGCAACAATCTCGTCACCGACTCGCCAACTTGCAGTATTTCTGCAACATCTCCAGCGTGCGGTCGGTATGGTCGAGCAGCCGCACGGAGATTTCCAGCACATCCTTGTTGAGCCCCTGCTGGTGGAGGCTGCTCATCAAGGTATTGAGATTGACGGAGTCCATGAACCAGTTGTACATCGCCGCCTGTATCTGGGCAAGGTTGGCCCTGCTGCTTTGCAGGCCCTCTTGCGGCTTGACGAGGAAAAATGCCAGCACATCGAGAATCCCCAACGCGCCGAACACCGCAGGCAAGAGCGGGTCGGCTCCCACGAAAGCGCCGACAACCGCTGCAATGACAAGACCGACACCCAGATAAAAGGACACTTCATACATGCGCATGGTGGATTTGAAGGCAGCATCGATCTGCTCCAGGGTGTTTTTCAGCCCCTCCTTCATTTCGGTCGCCACGGCAAGGGTACTGTCGAGCTGTGCTTCATATTTCGCCGCCACCGTCTGCTGCTGCGCCGCGCCGACTTGCATAAGCACGAGAATTTGCAACACTGCGGGTATTTCATGCTCGGGCACCCCTTCCTGGCGGAGCGTACTTTCGGGATCCTGCTGCAGGCGCGCCACCAGAGCCCCGTCGCCGAGACAGCGTTTGATGACAGCGTAACTTGTGGATTGGTCGGTCATGGTTGCCTCCCGGTGGTTTTTCTTGTCGGTGTTCCCTGTTGTGGCGCTGGCGTCCCGCGTCCCCGAGGCGTTGTGTGAGGCAGGGTGTGCAGGGCAAGGCGTTTTGCCAGTGGCACATTCGTGTTATGTTCCAAACCAATAGTAGACCGGCAACCGTAAGGTGGGGAATAAATGGCTGTAAAAAGAACCCTGGGTGATTTTTTTGCAGAAAGGATGGTGCTGTTTGCGGACCAACCCGCGCTGACCTGTCTGGGCCACACGCTGACCTATGGCGACCTGGACAGGCTTTCCAGCGCCTTCGCCAGCTTTCTCGAACAGGAACTCAAGCTCGCGCCGGGCGATCGCCTCGCGATCCAACTGCCCAACCTGCTGCAATATCCGGTGATCGTCATCGCCGCCATCAAGGCCGGCATCACCATCGTCAACACCAATCCGCTCTACACGACGCGTGAACTCGCCCATCAACTGAAGGATTCCGGCGCCCGCGCCATGGTGGTGCTGCGCGGTCTGTCCGGCACGCTGGCCGAGGTGATCGAGCAAACCCAGGTGGAACACGTGATCGTCACCGAAGTGGGGGATCTGCATCCACCGCTCAAGCGCCACCTGATCAACACCGTCATGAAAGTGCGCGAGTTCGCCAAACCGAGATTCAAGGGCGGCCTTGCCTTTGGTGATGCGCTTGCAAAAGGGCAGGGCAAGCCGCTGTCCCGGCCGCTGGCGGCGGAGGATTCCATCGCCGTGCTGCAATACACCGGCGGCACCACCGGCGTTTCCAAGGGCGCGATGCTCACCCACATCAATTTGCTCAGCAACCTGCGCCAGGCGCGCGAGGCCTTTGGCGACACCCTGCAGGAAGGCCGGGAAATCATCGTCGCGCCGCTGCCGATCTACCATATCTTCGCCTTCATGCTATGCATCATGCTGGGCGTCGATCTCGGCGCCCGCCTCATCCTGATTCCCGACCCGCGCAACGGCAAACAATTTGTTGGTGCGCTCAAGGGTGTGCCGTTCACGTTCTTCGCGGGCCTCAACACGCTGTTCAATGCACTGGCCCGCAACCCGCAATTCAAGGCGCTGGATTTCAGCCAGCTGCGCATCACCGTATCCGGCGGCATGGCGCTGATGAAAGACACCGCCGAAAAATGGGAAGCGGTCACCGGCTGCAAGATCGTCGAAGGCTATGGCCTTACCGAAGCGAGCCCGGTGGTGGCGCTCAACCCGCCGCACGCGCCCCGGCTCGGCACCGTCGGCAAGCTGATGCCCTCCACCGAATGCCGCATCATCGATGGCCAGGGGCAGGAAGTGCCGCGCGGCGAGCCGGGCGAGCTTCTGGTCAAGGGGCCACAGGTGATGAAAGGCTACTGGAACCAGCCCGACGCCACTCGCGAAATTCTCGACGACGACGGCTGGCTGCACACCGGCGACGTGGCGCAAATGGACGAAGAGGGCTACATCAGCATCGTCGACCGCATCAAGGACATGGTGGTGGTATCGGGCTTCAACGTGTACCCCAACGAGGTGGAAGACGAAATGCTCAAGCACCCCGACATCGTCGAATGCGCGGTGATCGGCGTGCCGGATGTGGATACGGTGGAAGCGGTGAAACTCTTCGTGGTCACCGACAAGGAATCCCTCACCCGCGAAGAAGTGCGCGATTTCGCGCGGCGCAATCTCACCGGCTACAAGGTGCCCAAATACGTGGAATTCATCGACGAGCTACCCAAGTCGAATGTAGGCAAGGTGCTGCGCAAGGAATTGCGCAAGCGGGAGGGGTAGGGGCAATTGCACGAACCGGCAAAGCCGGTTTCAAGAATTGCCCCCACAAATGACAGATGGCGAAAAATAAAACCGCCGCGCTGGATATTGCTCATTCTCCTGCTTCCGCCGCCCTGGGCGCTGGCCGATGCCAACCGCTGCTATGCCATCCAGGACAGGGACCAGCGCCACTACTGCCTGGCCACTGCCAAAAGCCAGAAAAACCGCTGTTACTCCATTGAGGATCGCGACAAACGGCATCTCTGCCTGGCCGAGACCGGGAACCAGAAAAACCGCTGCTACAGCATCAAGGATAAGGATCAGAGGGTGCTTTGTTTGTCGCGGTTTTAGCTCGCAGGCTGCACTCTTCGCTATAGCCCCCGGCTCAGCGCCCGCTCGATGTTCTGAAACCAGGCTGTCTTGAACGCCTCATCGGACGCATACAGCTTGTACAGTTCCAGCTCTTCCTTGCGCCGTTTCAGCATGACATCTTTCAGCATCTGTTCCAGTGCAAGACTGCGGCTGTAGGGGTCCTGGTTGTCGCCGTATTTGGCTGAGTAGTCGGGGTGGGTGCGGATGCTGTCGAGGATGTTGATGAACTTCACCCGCTGCTCTTCCGGTGTGGCGCTCCAGCCCTGGAACCACCGCTCGTTGAAGCTGCGGATAATCTCGTCCAGAGGATCGGCCTGCTCTTCCTCGCCACGGTGGCCGCGGGGATTGGGGTTCTGTGGGTCGAGTTCGGCCTTCGAATTGTCCAGCCCTATCGCATGGCCCAGCTTGGTGCGCTCCAGGCCATAGGTAGACAAATCCACCGACTCCAGCAACTCGTCCAGTTCATCCTGGCCGGGATCTTCGATTTTGAGTTTCGGCACCAGGAACTTGAGAAACCAGAACAGCTTTTCCCACGCCAGAACCTCGAATGTCATGATCGACGCCACCTGGCCGTAGATCTTCACGAACTGCTTGGCCTTGACCTTGTAGTCGATCTTTTCCTTGTCTTCGAGCGCCAGTTCAACATTGAAGCGATTGGCAGCGGCATCAATCAGCGGGCTGAGTTTCTGGGCATCCTCGCCGTCAAAGAAGCGAATGCAGAACTCTTCCACTTCGGACCCTTCGTAGATACCTGACCAAGACGTGTTCAAGTCAAAGCAATGCAACAAAGTAATTTGCTTTCCAGAGGTCGTTCGCCCATGGATCAGATCGTAATTGCGGGACTCGCTTTGCGAAAAGGGGAGTCTCCCAGGCGTATCGATCGTGAGGATCAGCTTCGTGCTATGGTTGTCAGTAATTAAACGCCCCGCTAGTTGCTCGTCGGGAGCATCCGGCACCCACCAAAAGCCTTCGAGTTCTAGAGGTTGCTTCATAATGAAATCTAACGCCGCGCTCTGCGGAAAATATGGAGCGCAGCGGAAAATTTGATCGACAGCCGTGCCTTGTTATATCTATTTTTGATACTGCTCATCAATTTCTTCAGCAATTTGTGCGAAGCTTGCATGCTCATTCCGAAGATATGACCAATATATCCGAGCATCCGGTTCTTCCAATGATTCACTGCTTCCCTCTAAATAGCCTTCTAATCGCTCGATTGCATGGAAGTATTGGTCAAGATCGAATTTGATATGCTCGCCAAGCTCGTCCCTTTCCTCCAGAGCGCTTTGAAATCTTTCGTACGTTTCTTTTAGCATCCGAAGATTAGATCGCCCAAAATCCCGGTCGCCTGACGAATGAGCCCAAATGCCTTGGCCTATCTTTTCGAAAAAGTAACCCATTGCCGACGGAAAAACATCTCGCAGTAGCGAATCTTGAAATCTTTTCTTATGCATTCTATCGGCCTCTGCAAGTTTGTTTGCGATTACTGTATACCCCGAGAGCACTTCAGCTAGTTGTTTTCTCACCATAGCTGAAATGTCGACATTGATCATGTCGAAGTTTCTATGCTCAGAATGCTGCAGTAGGTCGAAACCGTGTTTTGACAACGACATTCTAGATATATAGTTATAGAAACGTTCGCCCTTCTGGTTCTGCTTGGTAGGGTGCCCTATGGACGCGTTACGTATACTCCTTATCTCCATCAGAGTAGGCGACGGATTCAACTTAATGTCGAACGCCTCACTCAGGTGGCGCAGGGCATCTTGCTGCAAAAAGAGGGACTGCAGCAAGCCGTACGTATAAATATATTGGAGCCCAGAGTCCTCTGGGAATTCGCTAGCTTCATACGAGCCTATTGCGTATATCGTGTCTCCAATTACGTCAAGCGAGCTACATATCTGATTCCAATTAGACGAATCTTCGAGCAGATCGACTTGGTAACGATGAGTATTGATGTGATTTCGGACCACATCCTCAAGGTCGCCAATTTGGCATATCAAAGATTCGAGCTCCACTTGGTGACTGATTCCTGGCTGTAGACATAACGCTTGAGTTAAGCCACGCCGCGAAGCGGCGTCGGCTTGAACGATTTGTTATACGGATTCGAGTTGCTTAAGTGTTTTCCCAGTGGAGTCCTTCCACGCGGTTCGGCCGTTCGCTGTACCGCCGTGAATGACTGCGGCCGCGGCACTCGGGCTTGAGAACTCATGGCTCTTTGTAAAGACAAGGTGTCCGTCTGCGGAGCCCAATACACCGTCTTTCAGAAGTTGCTCGCGAGCATTGATTACCCATGGGTAGTCTTTGGCTGAGGGCCGAAGAGACGACACAGCCTGTGACTGTGCCAGAACAACGATACCGTTTGGCGTGAGGTGGCCACTAGCTCTGAGACCGCTGATCTCGCAGAAGAGCAGCCGCGCTTCGTCTTTGGACTCCGGCGCTGTGGCGATGGGTACCAGTACTTCTACGCCGAGGGCGGGCAGCAACTGCTCAATCTTTCCTAGGAAGATCTCCATGTCGGCCCGATCTGACTCAGGAAGCTTCGATGTAGTGGCTTGCGAGTTCGTTAGGCTTGCTCTGCCAGCTAGTTTCGCTAGCTCGATGAGTCGGCCCTCCAAGTAGCGTATGTGGGATTTGGTAAGGTTCTCATCCTTACTGGTGAAATAAACGACTTGATTCCAGAAGTCTTTATCGACGTGCTGCTTAAGCCTAGTTTGGATTGACTCAGCTTCCCCAATGTATACAGCCGGGCCACCCGACATCGGATCGATTCCTGTGAGTAAGTAGACCCCAACATTTGCAGCCTCGTCCCGTTTGAGAAGCTGGCCCAGCTCGGTGCGCGGACCTGCTACCGCCTTTCCCGACCAGTTAGAGATCTCGCCGGTCCGCAGTCGCTTCGGATCACCATGAGGCAGGTATATCTTGATCGTGGCGCTAGGCATGTATGTGGTCCGTATAATGTCCGCAGCACGCGCGGCTTTTGAATGAAGGCGAAGCCGTAATGGAAAAGCCGTCGCTGTGCCTGCGATTGTTATATGCGGTTTTAATCCTTTGCTCTTGTGATTTCATGAAACTCCATACATTCATATGCTTTTGCATAGAGTCTACACACCTCCGTCCATTGATGATTTCTGTAGAAAGCTAAAACAATGCTCTTAACTGTCTGATAACCGATATTGAATTTATCTCTAAGCTCATGCTCAAAGCCGTGCCAATTCACATCTTCTTCGGATTCTAGCAGGTTGTCATATTTCTCAAAAACATCATGGGCTGCATCCAAATCTTTTGCATTCCAATCCATTGATATCACTAAGGCAGCAATTGGATTATTCCTGTGATCGATTGTTTCTCCAATTAGACTAACATGGAATCTTAGCTTCTCTATTTCACGTTCGATATCAGTCATTTTTTTCTCCGTACTCAAGATTGCTGATTCTCTCTTTGCACATTGATATCGAATCTTGAATTATTGTGTGCATATCTGATACGCATTGCTTTTTTTCATCAATATTTTCAGTTTTCTGAAAATCCCTTAACTTTCCTTGAGACGCCAGTATCTGACTTCTAAGATCAGTATCTGGCCCACTCAAATGAAGAAGGTTAAGTGATTTATCAATATAAGATTGTATATCGTCAGTAATGCTAATCATGCTTTTGCCGCGGTTTAGCTGCTGTACTTGAGATAGCAATTTTCGTCCCTCCTCCTGTGCACGTCTTAATAATTCGCCAATCTCGGACAAGTGTATTTTCCGAAGATCAAAAGCAATCTGCTCACGATATGCCTTAACTTTGGAAGCCTGCCAAAGAGTGGCTGTCGTACCCATTGCTGTGAGGATAGTACCCACAATGGTCACAATCATTTCCAAATCATCAGCCTCCATTATCCTGCGACGGTTGCTTGGGCATATAAAGAGCCGGCTCATTTGGCAATTAAAAGGTAGCCCCTCTGGATAGGCCGGGTAGTAAAAGGTACAAGCCTCCCTACATATTTCGAGGGTGAAGTGTCAACTATGTCGAAATCCCATTTTTTCAAGTCCGTCGTGGATATATGTAGGGGTACCGGTACAGCCGACGCACGATCCAGGCCTATTTGTACTGGACCGAGCTCTACATCTTGTTCAATGATAGACAGCGCCTCTCTCTGCTGGGAGACGGGGATATCATTTGCTACTTGACGTCTCTGGCGACGAAAGGGCGTATTTCCGACGCACCTACGGCCCCCGATGTCATCGTGTTGCTCAATACGAAGATTCTGGTATAGGTGGTGGGTGATCTGGCAAGCTCCAGGCGCGAGGAACGCCGGCACAAGTTGCCCGCGGTGCTGATCCAAGCCGAAGTGTCGACCCAGCTGGCCAGGGCGCCGAGTAGGCATTATTCGATGATTGCTGCCCAAGGAGTACATAGTCCGCCGAGTGGGCTGGGAAAGTGACTTCATTGTCCGGTTCCTGTTTATCGGAGATGCAAGGTTTGTCAGGAACGGGTGCAATAAGCCCTTTCATGCTCCGCCACGATCCCTGGGGTGTACCTCTTGCTCATTGGACATGACCATAAGAAAAGTGGCGATCCGAAACAAGCTGGCAAGTGTCTTTTTGCCTGCCTTCCGTCGCCATTTTGATACCGTTCATCGGGAGCGGTCAGAAAGAGGGTGTAATTTCGGGGTTAGACCAGAAGCCCCTCTGCTCTATCTTCTCTTCCACGCGCCATGCGTGGTTTTACTTGCCTGACGTTTCGGGCTTCCTGTTCATAAGCTTTGTGGCGTACATCCCACAATTCCACCGCGTGCTGGACATTGAGCCAGAACTCCGGCGTGTTACCCAGGGCGGTTGCCAGCTTGATCGCCATGGGAGCGGTCAGAACGCCCTTGTCGTGGACGATCCGGCCTAGCGTGTTTCGGTGGACGCCCATAGCTTCGGCCAGTTCGTTGATCCCGATATTCATTGGCTCCAGGAATTCGGTGATCAGTATCTGACCCACCGTTACCGGGCGACGTTTTGTGTTTCGCATGACCTTATCCTCCACTAACCCTTGTAAACGTGAGGGTCCAGATAGGTGCTTTTGGCAACGCCATCGATCCATCTGAAGATCAGCCGGTATTGCTTGTTGACCCGAATGGAGCACCATCCGGCCATATTGCCTTCAAGCTGTTCGAAGCGGTTTCCTGGTGGTACTCTCAAGTCCGATTCCTGAGTTGCCGCATCCAGGATTTGCAGCTTCCTGAACAGCGCTCCTTCGAGAGTGTTTGGTATTTTCCTGTGGCTTTGGTCATTCTCGTAAAATGCTTCCAGCCACATGTCCCTGAATTCGACAGCCATATCACTCGATCCCTGTTTGCTTTATTGTATGCACAACCAGGTTGTGCGTCAATCGTTTCGTCGCGTTACAGCAGCGATGCCAGAAAGCCGGTGAAAAGTTGAACATCCTGCCTCATGCTGGCCGCTTCAAGTGAGCGCATATCGTTGTCCTGCTGTTCGGCCGGAATGGTGGTTCAGGGGTAATCTCCAGATGCCACCATGGTATTCATGAGGGAAGCTTCTGGCCGCTTTATGAAGATACCCATTGTGGTGCTCGAACCCGGTCGATCGTAAAAGCTGCCGAGAGGGTGGCTGGGGTTGCCTGTGTAGGAGCCTGCCTGCAGGCGACCGTTGCGGTGTCCCTCGACGGTTATTGTTGTGTGCCTTGATGGTTTTGTCGCCTGCAGGCAGGCTCCTACAGGGTTTGAGCCCGTCGTTCAGGGTGCGGGGATGATGCATTGCATGCATGACCGCATAGATGACTATGAACTGGGTTTCCACGCTGTAGCAAAGTGTCAATGGGAGCCGAGCCAGAAGGGCTTGCCGGATGTTTTTGTGGACGACAGGGTATTGGTCGGGATTGCGTCGGTGTCGTTTTTACGAGGAAAATTAAGTATCCACAGCTGTGTCCAGTCGCTCACTACTTTTTCTTTCTCCCGGTAAGAGTCTTTCCAGAATGCTCTCGTCGAGCTGCGGAGCCATCCTTCAGCTCACAAACCCAGATGGTATGCCGTGTGCCGCGATTGCCGTGGGCGTATACCTTGACTTCCTCGGCCCTGAAGCCGGCCTTGCCGAGCCGTGTGGAGAACTGCCGATCGGCGCTGGCCGACCAGATGGCGAGCACGCCTTTCGGCCTCAGCGCCCGGGCGCAGGTGGCCAGGCCATCGAGGGAGTAGAGCCAGTTGTTGTCGTTGTGGGTGAGGCCTTCGGGGCCATTGTCCACATCGAGCATGATGGCGTCGAAACCCTTGGGTTCGGCGCGCAGGATATTTGCCACGTCGTCGTTCAGCACGGTGGTGCGGGGGTCGTCCAGTGGGTTGCCGGCTCTGGCGCCGAGGGGGCCGCGATTCCAGGCGATGACGCCGGGAACAAGTTCCGCGACCTGTACTTCGGCGTCGGCCCCCAGGTGCTTCAGTGCCGATGCGAGGGTGAAGCCCATGCCCAGCCCGCCGATCAGCACCCGTGCGCGGGGGCGTGCCGCCACTTTTTTACAGGGAATTTCCGCCAGGGCGTCTTCCGAGCCGTGCATGCGGGTGTTCATCAGTTGCCCACCCTTGCCGCTTTCGAGTTTGATGACGAAATCTTCCCCGTACTCGAACAGGCACAGGGCGCCGCCGTTGTTGGGGATGGGCGTGGTGTCGAGCAGAACGTAGTGTTTCATGGTGACTCGGTGGCGGGGCGGGCCCGGCAGTATGCCCGATCCGGGCGGGCGCGGGTGAGTTTGCGTGCAGCGTATTTTTTTGTTTCTTCTTTGACCACCTATGCTCCTTGACGTCTTGTTGCCAATCTCTTCCAATAGCCTGTCAATGTAGCTTCAGTTGTCGGCGGCCAAACAAGGAGACTTACCATGCAGCCAATACAGATTCCTGTCGACGAGTTCACCACGCCTGATCCGCACACCGCGCACGAAGATATGACGATCGACGAGCTGCGCCAGCTAATGGACGAGCACGGAATTCGTCATCTGCCGGTACTTCGCGGCAATGCCGTTGTTGGCCTTATCAGCGATCGGGACGTGCGCCTTGCGGCAGGGCTGTCTTCCGAGGAGAGGCGGCAAGTGCGGGCGGCCGACATCATGGCGACCTCTTTGTTGACGGTCAGCTCCACGACGCCGCTCGACAAGGTGGCCTATGCCATGTCCGAGAAAAAAGTGGGCAGCGCCATCGTGATGGATGAAGAAGACCAATTTTTGGGAATTTTTACCGCCACCGACGCCCTGAATGCGTTGATCGAGATTGTACGTTCAGGCGGAGAAAGTTGAGTTCACCGCAGGGGCTGGAAGAGCGGTGCGTAGCCTTGGCCGCCGATGAACCGCTGCGGGGGCTGGGGGGCATTAGTCGATGATGCCCGTGGTGCGCACGCGCTTGCTGCCTTTTACCACCGACGCTGGCGGCGGCGCGCGCTGGGCCAGCTGTTTGTCGACGACATTTTTCAAAGCAATAAGAAAACCCACCACCAGAAAGGCACCGGGGGGAAGTAACAGCAGCAACAGGCCGCCGTTCATGATGCGAATTTCCCAATCCGCGGCGGCGGGGCCGAGCAGCATGTCCATGCCTGCGAACAGCGTACCATTGCCGAAGGCTTCACGCAGCGCGCCAACCACCAGCAATACCAGTGCGAACCCCAGCCCCATCATCAAGCCATCGAGAGTGGATGCCGCGACTGGATTTTTGCTGGCAAAGTTTTCGGCGCGGGCGAGGATGATGCAGTTGGCGACGATCAGCGGTACGAAAATACCGAGTATCTGATAAAGCTCGAAAGTGTAGGCGCGCATCACCAGGTCGGCGCAGGTGGCGAAGATGGCGATGATCAGCACGAAAGCGGGCGTTCGCACGGCGTCGGGAATGTACGGGCGCAGGGCCGATACCACCAGGCTGGAGCCGGTCATCACCAGCAGGGTGGCAAGGCCGAGGCCAACGGCGTTGACCACGGAGTTGCTCACGGCCAGCAGCGGGCACAGGCCGAGCAATTGCACCAGCGCGGGGTTGTCTTGCCACAGGCCGTTGCGGGCGAGGCTGGCGAAAGTGCTGTTATTCATGGGCGCTTGTCTCCATAGTGGCGGCGGATTGCATCAGGGCGTCGCGGTGCTCCACAAAAAACAGCAACAGTTGATGGACGCGAGTCACCACCGCGCGCGAAGTAATGGTGGCGCCGCTGAGCTGATCGAAATCGCCGCCGTCTTTCTTGATCCGCCAATTTTCCGAAACAGGGTTGCCCAGGGATTTTCCGTCGAAGGTGAGTATCCATTCGCTGTTGTGCGGTTCGATATTGTCGCCAAGCCCGGCCGTTTCGCTGTGGCGCACGGCTCTGACGCCGGTCAGGGTGCCTGCGCTGTCGACGCCTGCCAATAAATGAATGGCGCCGCTATACCCGTCCGGCGCGACCGCGGGAATGATGAAAGCGAGTATTTGCCCCTCTCTTTTTACCGCATGGATGACGGCATTGTTGGCGGCGCCGAGTTCGCCGAGATCCACGGAAGATACCGACAGCGCAAGCAACTCATCACTTTCGCGCAGCGCCGGGTACAGTTCTTCGAGTGGCTTCAAGGCGGCGCGGCGTTCGGCTTCGTCGATGGCGTCGCGGGTAACCTGGTGCACGCTGGAGAGGATCAGTGCGGCCAGCGCAGCCAATAATGTCAACACCAGAGCGCTGCGGGCGGCCATCAGCGTTTCTCCTCGGTTTGCGGTACTTCGCCCTGGGCGAGGCTGCGAGGGCGGGTGTGGTTGTCCAGCAGGGGCGCGGCAAAATTCATCAGCAGCACGGCAAAGGCAATGGCGTCCGGGTAGCCGCCCCAGGCGCGGATGATATAGACGAGGACACCGATGGCGGCCCCGTACAGAAGCTTGCCGCGCGTGCTGGTGGCGGAGGTGACCGGTTCAGTGACGATGAAAAAGGCGCCCAGCATGGTGGCGCCGCTGAACAGATGAAAGAGCGGAGAACCGCCGCTGTTGGAGCTGCCGCTGTCGTAGAACAGCATTGCCATCAGCGCCAGCGCGGCGAGCATGGCCAGTGGCGCGTGCCAGGTGAATATCCGTTTGTAAAGCAGCCAGCCGCCGCCGAGCAGGAAGCCCAGGTTTACCCATTCCCAGCCGACGGCGGCGATGGCGCCGGCATCGAGCAGCGGCTCCTGCGCATAGAGCTGAGAAACCAGCAGTCCCTGGTTGTGCCTGAAAACCTCCAGCGGCGTGGCGCCGGTGACGCCGTCGGCGATGTCCATTGTGCCGAACACAATCCGCAGCGAATCCACCAGGCTCGGCAGAGACAGGCCGTCGCCAAGCAGTTCCCGCGGCGTGAGCCAGCTGCTCATGTGTGCAGGAAACGAAACCAGCAACACCGCGTAGCCCACCATGGCGGGGTTGAACAGGTTGTTGCCGAGGCCGCCATAAAGGTGTTTGGCGACGACGATGGCAAAGAAGGTACCCAGCACCACCAGCCACCAGGGCGCCAGCGGCGGCAGGGCGAGGCCGAGCAGCACCGCCGTGACCAGGGCGCTGCCATCGCGCAGATAGAACATTACCGGGCGTTTGCGCAGGGCGATGACGGCGGCCTCGAAGCTGAGGGCGCTGACGGCGGCGATGGCGATATTGATGGCTGTGCCCCAGCCGAAATACCACAGCAGCGCGACGAAGCCGGGCAGGGTGGCGAGCAGTACGGCCTGCATGATTTTGTTGGTTTCGGGCGGAAGGGGGCGGGCGGTTGTCATGAGTCCCTCTCCTGCCGGGCGCGCTGCAGTTGTGCTTCGAGTTTGGTCAGCGCGATTTGCAGGGCTTCCGCTTGCGGTGCCTGGGCATCGCGAGCCGCCGTCAGTTTTTCCTGCAGGTTGGCGATGCGTTCTTCGAGCGCGGCAATGTCGGGAGTATTTTTAACCCGCGCGGACGCGGTGGTTGCGGTTCTGGCCTGGGCACGAGCGATGGCCGCCAGCGCGGCATTCAGTGCCGGGGGATCTTCTACCGGCTGATCGCCCTCGGGGCCGAGCTCCGCCAGTTGCTGTTGTGCATCGGCGATCTTTCTGTGCTGTTTTTCCAGGCCGGCGCGCAGCGCTGCCTGGGTTCTTTCATCGCTTTCCTCGGCAATGCGCGCTTCGCTTGTGGCAACGCGTTCGCGTAGCGCCTGGATCTTGTCTTCCAGCTGCTGGCGCGGGCTCGACGTGATCTTGTGGCGGATGCGCTCCTCGATGGAGCGTTCCGGGCGAGATTCCCCCAAGTCCTGAAACTGGGCAAGCCTGCGCTGCGCGTCTTCCTCTTTGAGTTGCGCTTCTTTCACCTTCACGCGCAGTTTTTCGAGCTGTTCTTGCGACGCGAGCTCGCCTTCAGCACCGCCACTTTCGGCCTGGCGCAATTTGTCTTCGGCAAAGGCGACACGATTGCGCGCGGTTTCCAGGCTCCTTTCCAGCTTGGCGCGCTGCTCGGCGGGTGACGCCTGGCGCGCCGCGGCCCTGGCCCTGACGGCGTCGAACAGTGCTTCTGTCGAAGTTGCCGAGGTTGGTTGTACAGCTGCGGTGCTGGCATGTGCGGTATCGGTAGCCTGGCGGCGCGCTTCGCGTTTTGCGGCTTTGTCTGCCTCGATGCGGGTCAGGCGTTGCTGACGCGCCTGGAAACGCTGGCGCGCGTGGTCGGCTTCCTGTTTTTGCGCGTCCTGGTGACGAATTTCCGTCTTGGCGGCGCGGTAGTAGTCGACAAGGGGGATGTTGCTGGGGCACACAGAGGCGCAGGCGCCGCATTCGATGCAGGCGAACAGGTCTAGCGCGCGCAATTCGTCGTAGTCGCGCGCCTGGCTGTACCAGAGCAGTTGCTGGGGCAGCAAGTTGGAAGGGCAGACTTCCGCACACAGGCCGCAGCGGATGCAGGGTTGTGCAAGTTCTGGCGCGGCATGGATGTCTGCGCTGCGCAGGTTGCGCAGTTGCTCGCCTGGGGCGGCGGGCATGGGCCAGCGCGAGACATCAACTGCCGGTGCAGTCGCGATCATGTCGATGCAATCCACCGGGCAGGGCGCGACGCACAGGTCGCAGCCGGTGCATTCACTGGCGATCACTGTGTGCATCAGGCGTGTCGCGCCGAGAATGGCGTCGACCGGGCAGGCCTGGATGCACTTGGTGCAGCCGATGCATTCATCTTCGCGAATGTATGCCACCAGCTGCGCGTCGCTGGCTTCACCGTGAGCGGGGTCCAAAGTTTGCGGTGGCACGCGCAGAAGGCGCGCCAGCGCGTCGATGGTTTTCTGGCCGCCGGGCGGACAGCGGTTGATGGCTTCACCGCTGGCGATGGCCTCGGCGTAGGGTCGGCAACCGGGGTGGCCGCACTGCCCGCACTGGGTTTGTGGCAGCAGTGCGTCGATATGGGTGATGACTTCGTCGGCGCTGCTGCGCCATTTTTTTGCGCCCGCACCGAGAGCGGCGCCGAGCAGCGCGGCGGGCGTCGCCAGCACCACAAGCGCAGCCAGCAGGGGGTGGTGGGCGAGTATTTCAAGCATGGCGATGCATCAAGCCAGCCCCGCGAAGCCCATGAATGCCAGTGACGCAAGGCCCGCGGTGATCATGACGATGGCGGAGCCTTTGAAGGGCTCGGGCACATCCGCCGCAGCCAGACGCTCGCGCAGTGCGGCAAACAGCAGCAACACCAACGAAAAACCCAGCGCCGCGCCAAAACTGTGGAAAGTGGCCTGAATGAAGCCGTGCTGCATGGCGACGTTCTGCAGGGCGGCCCCCAGGATCGCACAGTTGACGGCGATCAGCGGCATGAAAATGCCGAACCTGCGCACCAGCAACGGGTAGTTTCTTTCCATGAACAGCC
This sequence comes from uncultured Porticoccaceae bacterium, assembly GCA_964469165.1. Lineage (GTDB taxonomy): Bacteria > Pseudomonadota > Gammaproteobacteria > Pseudomonadales > Porticoccaceae > CAYXXZ01. The sequence continues at coordinate 11,803 of CAYXXZ010000026.1, read as the reverse complement.
GGGCGAATTGCGCCACGCCGGCAATCACCAGAATGAACGCGATGATTCTCAGGTATTCCAGCCCCAGGGGCGCCAGCAGCCAGACGTGGAGCAAGTGATTCACCATGCCCGACAGCGTCAGCACAAAAATCGTCGCGACCCCCATGGCCACGGCAGTCTCCCGCGCATCGGAAACCCCCACGAAATGGCAGACACCGAGCATTTGCACCAGCACGAAATTGTTTACCAGTACGGTGCCGATAATGATCAGGGCGAGTTCTTGCATGTTTCAGGTCCTGGTTTGAAGTCTGACGCTGGACGTCTGACGTCTGACGCAGGTTGGTGCCAATGTCGGTTCACTGCCATCACTGCATAACCGATGGAAACCATGGCTCATCAGCCTGATGAAGTGGCACCCAAAAAAGCGTCAGACGTCAGACGTCCAGGGTCAGACCCAAAAAAATCAAACTACCCGCATCCCCGGCACCGCCCCCGAATCCGGCGACAACAAATAAATACTGTCCTTGTCGCCCGCCGCGAGCACCATGCCTTCGGAGAGGCCGAAGCGCATTTTGCGCGGTGCCAGGTTGGCTACCATGATCGTCAGGCGGCCTTCCAGGTCTTCGGGTTTGTAGCTCGACTTGATGCCGGAGAACACGTTGCGGGTTTCGCCGCCGAGGTCGAGGGTGAGTTGCAGCAGTTTTTCCGCGCCTTCCACGGCGGCGGCCTTGACGATGCGCGCCACGCGCAGATCGACCTTAATGAAGTCGTCGAAGTTGATTTCCGCGGCGAGGGGTTCGTCCGCGAGCGGGCCGCTGACTGGCGCTGCTGTCGCGGCGGCGAGGGCTGCCTTGCCTGCATCCAGCATGGCGTCGACCTTGTCTTTCTCGACCCGTTGCATGAGCGGTTTGAAAGTGTTGATGCGATGGTTGAGCAGCGGCTGGATCTCGCCCTGCCAGCGCAGTTCGTCATTGAGGAATGCCTCGGCCTGTGCCGCCATGGCGGGCAGCACGGGCTTGAGGTACAGCATCAGCACCCGGAACAGGTTGATGCCGAGCGAGCACACCGCGCGCGCTTCTTCTTCCATGCCGGGCTGCTTCACCAGCTTCCAGGGTTCGCGGCTGGCAATGTATTCATTGGCGGCGTCGGCGATCGCCATGATTTCGCGCACAGCGCGGCCGAACTCGCGTTTTTCATAGGCAGCAGCGATGGTGTCGCCGGCGGCGACGGCGCGCTGCCACAGCGCGGGCTCGGCGATAGCGCCGGAAAGCTGGCCATCGCCGATGAATTTCGCGCAGCGGCTGGCAATGTTGACCACCTTGCCCACCAGATCGCTGTTGACCTTCTGGATGAAGTCGTCGAGGTTGAGGTCGAGATCCTCGACGCTCGCCGACAGCTTGGATGCAAAGTAATAGCGCAGATATTCCGGGTTGAGCTGCTCCAGATAGCTGCGCGCATTGATGAAGGTGCCGCGGGATTTGGACATCTTGGTGCCGTTCACGGTGAGAAAACCGTGCACGCACACCTGTGTCGGCGTGCGGTAGCCGGCGCTGGTGAGCATTGCCGGCCAGAACAGGGCGTGGAAATTGACGATGTCCTTGCCGATGAAGTGATACAGCTCGGCGCTCGAGTTGGCGTTCCAGAAGGTGTCGAAGTCGATGCCTTCACGCTCGCACAGGTTCTTGAAGCTGGCCATGTAGCCGATGGGCGCGTCCAGCCACACGTAGAAATATTTGCCCGGCGCGCCAGGAATTTCGAAACCGAAATAGGGTGCGTCGCGGCTGATGTCCCACTCCTGCAGGCCGCCGTCGAGCCATTCGTTCAGCTTGTTGGCGATTTCCGGCGCGACGTGGCCGGCGCGGGTCCAGGTTTTCAGGAAATCAGTAAATTCCGGCAGGCGAAAGAAATAATGGGTGGATTCTTTCTCGACGGGGGTGGCGCCGGAAATCGCGGATTTTGGATCGATCAGATCGGTGGGGCTGTAGGTGGCGCCGCAGGCTTCGCAGTTGTCGCCGTACTGGTCGTCGGCGCGGCATTTCGGGCAGGTGCCCTTGATGTAGCGGTCCGCCAGAAACAGCTGTTTTTCAGGGTCGAAGGCCTGGGTGATCTGGCGCTCGGCAATGTGGCCGTTGGCTTTCAGCGTGCTGTAGATGGCTTCCGACAACACGCGGTTTTCTTCCGAGTGGGTGCTGTGGTAGTTGTCGAAACCGATGTGAAAATCGCTGAAATCCGCCATGTGGCTGGCCTTGACTTGCTCGATCAACTGCTCCGGCGTAATCCCGAGTTGTTCCGCCTTGAGCATGATGGCGGTGCCGTGGGCATCGTCGGCGCACACATAATAGCACTCGTGGCCGCGCATTTTCTGGAAACGCACCCAGATATCGGTCTGGATGTACTCCACCATGTGACCCAGGTGAATGTCGCCATTGGCGTAGGGCAGGGCGCTGGTGACGAGGATCTTTCGTTTCGCGGTCATGGCTCTCTCTGGGGGTTGGACAAGGCGCGGAAAAGGGCGCAATTGTAGCGTTTATGAGGGACGGTTTCATCTGTGGGAAGGGACTGAGTTGCACGTTACAGGTTTCATGTTTCACGTGGGCGCCGACGGCGAGAGTGGCGCACAGACAATGGCACGAGGGATGGATAGGACACGGAGCTGCAGGCCACTTCGGTTTTTGTGCGTGAAACGTGTAACCTGTAACGTGCAACTCATACATAGTAAGATGACCGCCACGAATTCATTGTCCCTGCAGGAGCCGTCATGTCATCTATTTCCCCGTCGGGATTGCAAAATGTCAGGTTCATCGTCGCTGTCGCCTCCGGAAAGGGTGGGGTCGGCAAGTCGACCACGGCCGTCAATCTCGCGCTCGCGCTCGAGGCGCTGGGCAAGCGCGTCGGGCTGCTCGACGCGGATATCTACGGGCCCAGCCAGGCCAAGATGCTCGGCCTTGCCGCGGGAACCCGGCCCGAGATCGTCGAGCAGAAATTCATGAAGCCGGTGTCCGCGCACGGCATCCAGTCCATGAGCATGGGCTATCTCGCCACCGAGAACACGCCGATGGTGTGGCGCGGGCCCATGGCCGGTGGTGCATTGATCCAGATGCTGGAACAGACCCTGTGGGGTGACCTCGATGTGTTGATCGTGGACATGCCCCCCGGCACGGGTGACATCCAGCTCACCCTGGCGCAGAAGGCGGCGGTATCCGGCGCGGTGATCGTCACCACGCCCCAGGACATCGCGCTGCTCGACGCTCGCAAGGGTATCGAAATGTTCCGCAAGGTGAACATCCCCGTGCTCGGCATCATCGAAAACATGGCGGTGCACATCTGCTCCAACTGCGGTCACACCGAGCACATCTTCGGCGAAGGTGGCGGCGAGCGGGTCGCCGATGAGTACAACGCCAGGCTTCTGGGCTCGCTGCCCCTCGACAGACGCATCCGCGAAGAAGCCGACAACGGCCTGCCCAGCGTGGCGAAGGCCCCGCAGGGCGATATCGCACTGGCCTACAAGGAAATAGCCCGGCAACTGCTGGAAACCCTGGACGGGTTGGACACTTCCGAACCCGAGATTGTTGTTGAGTAGAGAAGCCGGCCCATAGCTCAGCTGAGTATCGCCCAAGCCATGGCGTCGAGTCTGTGTTTGACAGGTTCCCACTTGGGCATGACCTGGTTCATCAGCCGATAAAACCGCTCGCTGTGATTGTGTTCGGCGATATGGCAAAGCTCGTGCAGAATCACGTAGTCGATGCACTCGCGGGGGGCTTTGACCAGGTGCGGGTTGAGCGTCAGCCGGCCGTTGGGTGAACAGCTGCCCCATTGGGTTTGCATGGTGAGCAAGCGCAGGGATGGGCGTTCAGTTACCCACAAAGCCTGTTCCAGCATGGCGTCGAGGCGCCTGGCGAACACTTCTCTGGCTCTGGCCTTGTACCATTTCCCCAGCAGCTCCCGCACCTTGTCAGGGCTTTTCTGGCGCACTGAAACCTCCAGCCTGCCGCGCAACAGTTTCACGCCCTGAACCCGCTGCGGCTCCGCAATCACCTTGAGCAGGTATTGCTTGCCCAGATAGTGGTGGCTTTCACCGCTCAGGTATTGGCGTGGCCGGATGTGCTCCAGTTGCCTGCGGAAATCCCGCAACTGCTCGTAGATCCAGCGCCCCCGATTCTTTACCGCGGACAGCACCATATCATCCCCCGCGTTTGCGGGCGCGGAGACCACCACGCGGCAATCGGGGTGAACCTTGATCAGCACTTTGCCGCTTGCCTGTGGGCGCGATACGCGTTCGAAGATGATCCGCTCATCGCCATAACGGAAACTCAGGCGCTGCGCCGGGCTGCGAATCGGAACGCTCATCACCGATCACACCGCGCTCAAGCCGACACGGGTGATCTGTACGACCATCTCGACAATCTTCCGCGCCTGGTCCATGCCGCCGCCGATGGCTTTGCACTCCTGAAACATACGGGGCAGCAGCTTCTTGCGGATATCGGCCTCGATGTTTTGCGGGTTGATGGAGTGTTCGGCCACCGAGGTTTCCACTGCTCGGTCCATTTCAAAAGCCAGTTTTACCCATTTGTCCTGAACCTGCGGGACTTTCTCCATGGCAAGAGTGGCAAAGACCTCCGGCAGAATCTTCTTGAATACACCAAAGTAGGCCTGCGCATGGCGATTGCCCGCAAAGGCATCGGGGATGTCCGGCAGGCGGCGTTCCTGAACCTGCTCTTCAAACTCGCGGAACAGCATGTACTGCTTCAACGGATGGTCGAACAGCTTTTCCGCCTCCGCGATGGCCTGGCGCAGCAGTTTTGAAAAGGCTTCCTGCGCGTAGGGATCGTCCCCCAGTTCCTGCTCGATCATGCGGGTTACACGGGTTTTGATGATGTCGGTTTCGTTGCGGGTCTTATCGGTGCTCCACTCTTCCGGCTGCTGTTTCTGGCCCATTTTGCCGACTTCATACACGCCGGTGGGCTCCTTCACGCCGACGCCCACCACATGCTTGTCCAGCAGTTTTTTCACCTGCTCCGCGTATTCGTCATAATCGATTCGCTCACCGGCATCCTGCTGTACCAACTGACGCAGGCTGGAAAACTGCTTCACCGTTTCCTTGTAATGGCGGCGGTCGTCGTCGCTGAAGCTGTTGTCTTCAAAGAAGGTGGCCGATTGCAGCGCCACTTTCAGGCAACCGGCGAACGCGGTCAGCGCCTCGTAGAAATCCTCACGCACCTTGAGATGCACATCCACCAGTTCGCCATCGCACTCTTCTGTCTTGGGCACCAGCACCTGGCGCAACTGCTCGATGTCGTTCTTGTTCTTCACGCCATCGAAGATCGCCCACAGGTTCTTATAGAGCCAGGGCAAGCGCTTGTATTCCGTGCTCATCTGGCTGTAGAGGCCGGTGATATCGTCGATGTCGTAACCGCCCTGGGTGCGGGAGGCCAGATCCTGGTACCTGGCGATGGTGGTATCCAACTCGGCCAGAATGCCGCGATAGTCGATCAGCAGGCCGAATTTCTTCTGCGGGTGCAGGCGGTTCACCCGCGCGATGGCCTGGATCAGGTTGTGTTCCTTCAGCGGCTTGTCGATGTAGAGCACGGTGTTTTTCGGCTCGTCGAACCCGGTCAGCAGCTTGTCCACCACGATCAACAGTTTCAGCGCGCTGTCCTCGTCAAAGCGCTTGATGACTTCCTTGGTGTAGAGCTTTTCATCCTGGCTGCCCACGGTGCTTTTCCACCATTGGCTGACTTCCGGCACGGTAGCCTCATCAATGGAGGTATTGCCTTCGCGGGTATCCGGCGGGCTCATCACCACGGCGGACTCGAACAGGCCCGCTTCATCCAGGTATTTCTTGTATTTGATAGCCGAGGCCTTACTGTCGCAGGCCAGTTGGCCCTTTAGGCCGTCATCGATGTTCTTCACAAAATGGTTGGCGATATCCAGCGCGATCAGATGGATACGATCATCCACGCCGTACACCTCACCCTTCCTGGCGAACTTGCGCTTCAGGTCGGCCTTCTGCTCGCTGGAGAGCCCTTCCGTGATGCGCTCGAACCAACTGTCGATGGCGCGTTCATTCACATCCAGATCGGGGATGCGTTCCTCGTACAGCAGTGGCGTCACCGTCCTGTCTTCCACCGCCCGCTGCATGGTGTAGGCATGCACGATGGGGCCGAACTTGTTGGTGGTTTTGTCGTCCTTCAAAAGCGGGGTGCCGGTAAAGGCCACAAAAGCGGCATTGGGTAGCGCCTGCTTCATGCGGATATGGTTCTCGCCGCCCTGGCTGCGGTGGCCCTCGTCGATCAGCACGATGATATCCGGGCTGGTATTCACGCACTCCGGCAGCTTGGTGGCGGTGTTGAACTTCTGGATCAGCGAGAAGATGATCCGCTCGGTGCCCTTGCCGATCTGCTCGGCCAGGCGCTTGCCGGAGGTGGCCATCGCCGTTGCCTTGTCCTTTTTGCCGGCCAGTTCGCCGCCGGAGACGAAAGTTTTGCTGAGCTGGTCTTCGAGATCCACCCTGTCCGTCACCACCACAATCCGGCACTGCTTGAGGCTGTCGTGCAGGATCAGCGCCTTGCTCAGGAACACCATGGTGAACGACTTGCCGGAACCCGTGGTGTGCCAGATCACACCGCCCTCGCGGCCACCGGCAACATTCCTGGTATTGATGCGCTCGATCAGCCGCTTGATGCCGAACACCTGCTGATAACGGGCGACGATCTTGCCCGCTTTTTTGTCGAACAAAGTAAAGAAACGTGTCATTTCCAGCAGGCGGGCAGGGGAGAGGAGGCTGATCAGCATCCGGTCCTGCCCGGTGACGGCAAGTTCACCGCCCGCAATCAAGTTTTGATACCAGGCAAAATCAGCCGCCGGGCGGTGGCTGAACAAGACTGACATCTGGGCATCCGATAGTTTTTTATTTTTGATGGCAGCCATCTCGGCATCCGGTATGTCCCCCTCCCGCCAGGCGGCCCAGAACTTGGCCGGCGTGCCGCAGGTGCCATAACGGCCCTCGTTGCCATTGATGGACAGCAGCAACTGGCTGTAGGCGAACAGCTGGGGGATTTCGTCGGGGAACTGGTTGCGCAGGCTTTGCGAAATGCCTTCGCCGATGGTCGGGCCTTTTTTTGCGTTGCCATCCGGGCGCTTGGCCTCGATCACCACCAGGGGGATACCGTTCACAAAGCAGACGATATCCGGACGGCGCGTGTCCTGAAATGAAGAGCCGATGCCGCCAGAGCGGGTAATGGCGAATTCCTCGGTAAACACAAAGTTGTTGTTGGACGGGTTCTGCCAGTCGATCAGTGCGATGGTCGGGCTGGCCTTCTTGCCATCGACGAACTCGGTGACGGAGATACCGTACAACAGGTGGTTGTAGAGCCGCTCGTTGGCGGTCAGCAGGCCTTCATTGAGAGCAGGGCTGCACACCTCGGCAATCAGGCTGTCTATGGCTTTCTCGGATAGCGGATAGTTTTTGCCGGCAAAGATGAAAGTGCGCTTCTGAAGCTCTGCTCGTAGAATCTGGCGCAGTACCGCCTCAGCCTGTTTGCCGCCACGGGCGGTAAGGGCCTGCTCAGGAGACAGGAACGACCAGCCGAGGTTGGTCAAAAGCGTCAGAGCGGGTAGTTTTGCGCTGTATTCTTCCTGAAATTTTACGAGTTGATACGGCATGGTATTATTCATTTTTTTCTGTATCTTCTTCAGAGATTGTATCTTCATCTCTCGGGACAATCTGTAAGCCTAATTTTTTGTTCAATGCCTCAAAAACTGTTTTGTCGGGGATGTCCTGAGATTCTAAGGCCTCTTTGACGCGTTCTGTAAGAGATTCTAGGGGCGTTTCAGTTTGTTGTAAATCATGTTCTAGCAGCCAGGAGATTCGCTCTTGAGAGTTTCCATCAATCCATGCGTTGATTCTTTTCATATAGTCTTGAGGTGGGATTAAGTGTAGATGTTTCTCAAGCTTAGGTGCTATAGCATGAAATGCAATCTTATTTAGATGGTCAGTATCTGATTTGAAATAGGCTTCTGATATTTTTGGAAGGATAATAGCATCGATATCTACAGCCTTGGAAAGCAAGTCGTCAAAGTTTTTCCATATCCAGTCTTTTGGTTCTATTTCACCTCTCACGGTATCTATCAAAAAATCAGTAAATGCATCAGAGAATTTATGGTTCTTGGTGTTGATACATTTCAATAAATCATTGCATGTGTCGAGATGATTTTTCCACTCCTCGCTGGTTATATTACTAATTTCTGAATTTATAAAGGATCTAGCCTTGTCGTCCCCGTGTCGATTGAAAATTGCGAATACCTTGTGATAGGTGTCAGCTTTCCCTGACATGCTTTCGGCATGCTTTTCGAAAGAGCCATGTTGGCATAATAGTTGTGCGAAATTTTCCGTCTCGTCCTCTTCAAGCCACTTCTGTTCATCTAAATACATTGTTCCTTCGGGTAGTGAGAATAGTTCTGAGTTAAGGTTGATTCTTATAATTTGAATTGCGAGTAGATTTGTATCATCCCGAGACAGTAGCCATAGAATTTCTAATTTATTAAGGTCTTTTAGTGAATTAAATAATTTTTGTGTGGTTTTGTCCTCATGCTTTGATGACCAGAATGTTTTGACCAAGCTACCAATATGAGGGAGCTTCTGTAATTCATCTTCGCAGGCTATTGCGGCCAACATAATAAGTGATCCGTTTTCTTCAATAGGCGATTGAGAGCTTCTTTGCCAGAATGGTTCTTCCGATGCGGATTTTTTGAGTTTGGATGTAGTCTTGCTATTTTGTGTGGTCATCAATTGGAGATATAGGTCGTAGAACGCCTCGCAGTTAATTTCACGGCTGGGTAGGTTGGCCCAGGAGATCATCTTCTCTGCTGCTATGGCCCATTCACTAGATTCGGGGTGGATGTTAAAGGTCTGGCGAAGATATGATATTGCCTTTGTGTTTTGTGTGTTTTGGTCAAAGTTCGCATCAGATACAAGATTTTCAATTGCTCCTTTTGCAGGGAGAACCATTTTGAAATTGAGTGATTGTTCCTTGGCAACACTTAGCCATGCTTTCCAATTCTCGACGTTCAAGCTTGAATAAGGTGAGCGCATGAGTGGGTAGCTTTCTTCATCAAGGAGTAATATTAATTTGTTGAGGCTGGGTAGCTCATCTTTGTTGAGCTTATCTGTTCCTACTTTTTTGATAATGTCTGCTAATTTTATAGAAGTTTTTTGTTTTAACCAATTAAGAAAGTCAGAGGGGCTGGATGATGCTTTAATAATTTCAGACATTGGTTCGGCGTAATCATGCTTATCAAGCTCCCATCTATCAACGGAGTCTTTCCATACTTTTTCAAGCTGCAGTATGTCATGAGTCAGGTGATGAAAATGTCCGGACAGTCCTCTACAAATGGCGCTAGTGAAGGCTATCTTATAGTCATCGGTATGGGTATCAGTTGGCAGCCAAGCTGATTTTTTGGCCTCCCAGACGACCCAAAAAGCTCTGCTGTGTCTTTCAGCCAGCTCTGCCAAGTGTTTGCCGTCAGCATCTCTCAGTGCTGTATGAATTTCAGGGGCTAAGAGTAGCTGCATTCCTTTGTCTTTTGATACGCCAAACAGTAAGCCCGCCAATTCAGATTTGATATCTGATTCAGGTATTCTACTTTGATAACCTTTAGGCAGTCCTTCTTTGAGTAGGTCTACTCGTAGCTCTCTTTCTGAGCTCCTTTGGCGTAGTATTGCAAAAAGACAGATGGCTTCGGCGCTAACCTTGCCGCCCCATGCTAAGCCGAGCATGCCAGCCTGATTGATAGTAAAACGAATTTCCCGAGGTGTGGGTGATTGCTCTAGATTGCTTCCAAAGCGTTGATACGTTTCTGAGATTGCTTTCCGCTGTCTTTCTGGCCAACCACTAAGAGATTTTTCGATGCATACATCTAAGTAGTCAACCCAAGCCGACATTACAGGTTCAGGCACTCCGGCTGTTAGCTGAAAACTTTTTCCAAGAAAAGATGGGGCAAGACCATTTTGATAAATGCCTGAGTTATTGCCTTTCGAATCAGTTTCCCAAATTCTGGAAAGACCGGCTCTATCAAACGGCACTATAAACCAAAGCCGATCTCCCCAAGGGCTGTGCTTATTCGTGGCCGAAGCTCTGTGTTGAAAGAAGGTTTGTAGCGTAGACCAGATATTCTTGGCATGCTCAGGCTCAACACGATCAAGATTGTCAATGACTATTACGGCTCGGTCATATTGTGACTTGTCGGGTTGTCCGAGGGTGTAGTCCAGGATCCTAGCGAAAAACCTCTCAAACTCTATTGATGTTCTTTCGCCATCTTCAGTTATATCCTGTGTGTAATCTTCTCTTGATGTGGATTCAAAAACATCCCATGTGCGCCTTCCTTCTTTTGTGTCACCAAAAAATGCCCACATTAACAAAACTAGAACTGGGGATAGAGAAAGCAGTAGCCCAAACCATACCAGCCAATGTGGGCCATTCCAGAAGCCATTCCAGGGTGTCAGAACTTTTTCATAATCCACTGCGGAGAGCAGTGCAGCACCTACAGGAATGAATAATGCCGATGCCGATAAAAACTTACCCAGCTTTGAAGCTGCTTTCTTGGTCTTTACATCGATGCTTTTTTTTCTTGCGCTAACTTCATATTTTATTTCTGATAGTTCAGGGTCTTTATCATGAGGATCAATTGCCAGGATTAAGCTCTCCAGAAATATCTTTCTGAGGGGATCGCCATCATGGGCCCAAGCATCAAACATAAAAAATAGGGTTCTCTGCCCCGAATCTCTCTCTAATTTGTTTTTGAGTAAGTTGATTACGGTAGATTTTCCAGATCCCCAATTTCCCTCTAATCCTATCGTTAGTCCTTTGCTCGCTTTTTCTATGATTTTGTATAAAGTGTCACTGACTTTTTCGTGAGGTTTATCTTCAAAAAGATCTTCGTCAGAAACTTGTTCATACAAGACGTTAAAGCTGTAGTCTTCTTCGATGTGGCTGTCACTCATGATGGGTTCCTTGTTTTAGTTAATTATTACCCTTAGCTTTCCGGTTAACAACTGCTGCATTAGGGCTTTTTTCTCTTGCTTTAAGGCGTCGAGCTCTTGTTGCAGTGTGGTGATTTCCTGGTCGGAACTGGAAAGCACAGTTGCGATTTTTTGTTGTTCTTCAATTTCAGGTGCTGATATTTTAATTTTGAAGAAGGTTTTAGAGCTTAATCGCTTTGACCCTGTGCCTGACATCTTATCTTCAAGGGAGGAGTAAAAACCTTCCTGGCTCATAAAGTAAAGAAACCAAGAAGAATGACAGTTTCCTGTGAAATCAAATGCAGGCAAGTCTTGCGATGTCTCATAGCCATCTAGGTGAGGAGGTATAATCCCAAAGGCTCCTTTGTGTATATTCTGTTTCCCATAAATAAATTGTCCAGATGACCTGGTGAAGTGAGCAGTTGAGTCGATAGCCTCGGTTCCTCTAAGCTCGCGCTGTTCAATTCCTTTAAGATTTAACCGAACAGTTAGGCGTTTTAAAAGATTACTGTTTGCTGACGGTATTCGGCTTTCAGCCAAAAGAGTGCCAATTTCTATCTTCTTCCATTTTCCTAAAAATCTAGCCCCATTCTTGTCCGGCAGGCGTTTTTTGCCGGTGAGAAGTTGTTGTATCAGGGCTTTTTTCTGCTGCTGGCTGTTGGCGAGCAGCTGTTCGGTGGTGGTGATTGCCTTATCCCAAGTGGATAGGATTTGGGCGATTTTCTTTTGTTCGGAAAGTGGGGGAAGATTAACTAGGGCCTGTTCACACTAATTTTGATATAATTGCCTCATGGAAATTACCTTGCA
>CAYXXZ010000025.1:0-33662 GCA_964469165.1 uncultured Porticoccaceae bacterium | reverse complement strand
TTGACGAAAAAGAGCCTTTGTCATTGATGATAAGCTCATTCTTCAACCGTCAGTGCGGAAATTGGGTCATTGTTCAGAGCTTCCTATAAGCTCTGTCGCCCTCATAGCATGGAACCAATTTCTACGCAGCACAATCTCGAAAAACGATGTGACTTTCCTATCTCGAAGTAACTCTAGCGCGGTAATACTAGACCCAGATGAGTAATTTTAATACAGCGTAGTTGTCCGCCATTTGCCTTGCTGAGGAAAAAGGTAACACTTTGTGGTGTCGTGAGGTAGTAAGTATTAATTTGCCGAGGGCTACCATACCAAGCGCTTGTTTCATTCATATAGAATCGCCAGCAGGAAGCTTGCCCTTGATCAATGCACCAGCCAGTGCCGGCGAAGTGGTAGCCCCAGGGAAAGAAACATACGGCCAGGAAGACCTACCACGGTTTCGTCTCGTGTGATCGCGAAATAGCGCTTGTCAAAGCCGCACAAAAATGGAAAACGCGAGCACTCTTTTCAGGGATAGAGGCGTGTGAAAGACAACGTCGCCAGCAACGACTAACCGCTTTCAAAAAGCCCGGACACTGTCCTCTCGCTCTGAGACAGGACATAGTGATTGGTAGCACCTTTCGTGCAATCCACCTTGGACGCAACAAAACTCAGGGATGATATTTTTGTGTACTTTCCGAGAAACGCCGTGGGCCTGCTCACTTGCGCGGACGGTCTGATATGGCAAAAAAAATTGGTAACCGACAAGAGGCTCTATTGTGCAAGGCACCCATCGCCATGGCGCAGTGACGGGATAAAAAGCCCACCCCCCGCTTCTTGAAAGGCTGACAACATCGACACCGACATAACGCAAACTTTTGATCTGGAGGCGTTTTTTATCATGATCCTTTCCCCCGTGAGGTTCAGGAGGAGCTTGGCGCTGTTGCTCAGTGCCAGTGCCACCTTCGCAGGCTCAGCCGTCGTGGCGCAGACCCTGGATTCGGCTCTCGCCACCCAGGAGGCGACCGACAAGGCTGCATCGGCGTCGCAGAAGCGCATCAACGAAATTCGTGACCGCGCGCAGGATGCAGCCGGGCGCTATGCCACGGCCGTGGCCGACGCGGAAAGTCTCGAGAAATACAACGCGGAGCTCAACAAGCAGGTCGCGTCCCAGAAGGACGAGATGACATCGATCGAGCGTCAGCTGCTGGATATCGAAACCACCAACCGCGAAGTGCAGCCGTTGATGGTCAAGATGGTGGAAGCACTGGAGCGCTTTGTGGCCCTGGACGTGCCGTTCATGCTGGAGGAGCGCACCGCGCGCGTCGATTCCCTGAAAGAAATCATGTCCCGCGCCGATGTGACGCTTTCCGAGAAATATCGCCGCATCATGGAGGCGTATCAGATCGAACTGGAAAATGGCCGCACACTCGACACCTACTTTGGTCAGTTGGGAACGGGCCCCGACGCGCGCACCGTTTCCTTCGTACGCCTGGGTCGCGTGTCGTTGCTGTATCAATCACTGGATGGCAATGAAACCGGGTACTGGGATGCCTCCCAAAAAGAATGGGTGCGCGCCGACCAGTACGCTCATGCCGTTTCCGAAGCCCGTCGCATCGCCAGAAAAGACGGCCCTCCAGATTTGCTGAGGGTTCCGGTTCCCGCTCCCCAGGAGGTAAGGTAGTGATCACGTTCAAAAACGTCTTGAAAGTTGCTGTAGTCGCTGCGATGTTTCACGCGGCGCCCGCCGTCGTGGCAAATGATCTCGATACATTGCTGCAGGAAGTGAGCGCTTCGCGCGCCCAGGACGAAAAAGTGTTCCAGCAGCGCGTGGCGACCTACAACGCAGCCTCCCCCGGCGAACAGGCCAGTATGCTCGCCGAAGCGCAAGGCAAACGCGATGCGCTGGCGCTGAAATCAGACGCGCTGGCGGTGGCGTTTTCCGCCAACGAAGTCAAATTGCGCGAATCCAACAAGGCGCTGCGCGACAAGATCGACGCCCTCGGCCTGACCCAGGTTTTCGGCCTGTCCCGCCAGGTTGCCGGCGACCTTTCCATCGCGCTGCAACAATCCCTGATCTCTTCGCAATTGAAACCGGAGCCGGGCCAGCCGCCCCGTTCCGAGGTCCTGCGCCAGTTGTCCACGGCAAAAAATACCCCCACCACCGAAGACCTGGAAAGGATCTGGTTTGAAATGCAGCGGGAAATGATTGCCAGCGGCCAGGTCGCCAGATATCAAACCGATGTGGTGCAACCCGGCGGTGAAGTGGTCGACGCCACGGTGGTCAGGGTCGGCCCGTTCAACGCGGTCTCCGACGGCAAGCACCTCGCCTACAATCCCGAGTTGCAATCTCTCACCGTTTATCCGCGCCAGCCGCCCAGCGACATCCTCGCCTACGGTCGCGCTCTGGAATCCGCCTCCGAAGGCTACGTGCAAACGGTGGTCGACTCGGCCCGCGGCGTGCTGATGGGGCTGTACGTGGAAAGGCCGACCTGGGTCGATCGCATCAAGCACGGTGAACACATCAACTACGTGATTCTGCTGGTGGGCGCCGTCGCGGCACTGGCGTTCCTGTTCCAGTTCGTCTACCTGGTACTGGTCCGTCTCAAGGTTGGCGCCCAGCTCAAGAACCTCGACAAGCCCACCAACGACAATCCGCTCGGCCGCGTTCTGCTCGCCTTCAAGGGCGACCCGAAAAATATCGAGCAGGATTCCGACGCCGCCGAGCTGAGAATTTCAGAGGCCGTGTCCCGCGAGCTTCCCAAACTGGAAAGAGCCCAAGCGCTGCTGAGTCTCTCGGTTGCCGCCGGGCCACTGCTCGGCCTGATCGGTACCGTGTTGGGGATGATCATCACCTTCCAGAGCATCACGGAATCGGGCTCCAGCGATCCCAAGCTGATGGCGGCGGGTATCGGTGCGGCGATGATCGCTACCGTACTCGGCCTGGGAATCGCCATTCCACTTCTGTTCGGCAATGCCCTGCTGGGTGCCCTGTCACGCGGCGTTACCCAGGTGCTCGAAGAGCAATCCGCGGGCATGCTCGCCGAAAGCATCGAGAGGGCGCACCGTGTTTGAGACACTCCCTATCGTCAAAGGGGTTTCTCACCTGATTGAAGATGGTGGCCCCTACGTCGCCTGGATTTTTGCCTGCGGTGTGCTGTTGTGTGCCCTGGTCATCGAACGCATGTGGTATTTCCGGCGCATCTTTCCGGGCCAGGCCGCGGAGCTTCAGGCTCAGTGGCAGGCGCGCGAGGATCACGATTCCTGGTGTGCGCGGCAGATTCGCTCGGCGATGATCTCGCGCCTCAATTATTCCATGAACGCGGGCCTGCCGATCATGCAGGTGCTGGTGCCACTGGCGCCACTGCTCGGCTTGATCGGCACCGTCACGGGCATGCTCGGGGTGTTCGACTCCATGGCGCTGCGTGGCAACGCGGATGCCCGGAGCATGGCCAGCGGCGTGTCCGAAGCGATGATCTGCACCATGACCGGATTGGCGGTGAGCATCATCGGCCTGTACCCCGTTCATTATTTCCGCACACGCGCAGCACGCGAAACCGAGCTGCTTGCCGATAGGATGCCACTGTAGCCATGCGCCTGAAGAGACGTTCACAACCCCACAGCGGGGGATCATCCCATGGTATCGACCTGGCGCCGATGCTGGACTTCGTCATCAACCTGTTGATCTTTTTCATCATCACAGCGGTGTTCGTCAAGACCACGGCGGTGGAAGTCAGCCGCCCCACCGGCTTCGAGCAGCCCGAGAACAGCGACAGCAAAAGCGTCCAGATTCAGATTCTCGAGTCCGGAGACGTGTGGATGGACAACCGCGAAATCGATGTTCGCGCCATTCGCGCAAACGTCGAGCGCGCCAGCGCGGTGGATCAGGACACGGGCGTATTGGTGGTGGCAAGCGAAATGGCTCCCACTCACGTTTTGGTGTCCGTGGTCGATCAGGTGCACCTGGGTGGCATTTACAACATTACTTTCACCACGTCGGAATAATTGTCACCGGCTAACATGTAGGGCATCGCTATGCAGGTAAAGCGACACACGGCATCAAGTGACGACCATGGTATCGATCTGGCACCGATGCTGGATTTCACCATCAACCTTCTGATTTTTTTCATCATCACCACATCCTTCGTCAAGGAGCCGGGAATCACCGTATTCAATCCCTTCGCCTCGACGGCGGAGGCGCGCGAATCGGGAAACCTCCTTATCGCCATTCGTGAAAATGGTGAAATCTGGCTGGACCGGCAGTCGGTCGATCTGCGCGAAATTCGCACCATCATCGAGCGTCTGCACATCGAACGGCCCGACGATTCCGTGGTGATTCTCGCCGATCGCAACTCCAAGGCAGGCATGATTGCAAAAGTGATGGATGAAGTCCGCCTCGGCGGCGTCAAGGAAATCGCCATCGCCGCTGACAACGAAATAAAGAACTGACGTGGAAACCCAGGAGTAGATATTTTGAACGCGAGTATCAGGATTCCAGTCGCCCTCATCATCGGCGGCTTGCTCATGGCGTCGTTCTTCTCCGTCCTCGCGGGACTGATCAGCGAAGATGTGGACGTCGAGAGTGTGCGGGAAGCTACCCGAATCGAATTTACCCGGATGAGAAAAGACACGGACGTGGCCAGCAAGCGCGACGAAAAAGTCGAGCGCGAACCGCCGCCAGTCGCACCGGAAGTACCAAAAATCCAGATGAGCACGGCCAGCGTGGACAGCAACGTCGCGCAGCTTGCGCCACGTCTCGACGCTCGCGGTGCGATGTCGAAGATGTCCCTGAGCGCAGGCTCGGACCGCGACACCATTCCTCTGGTGAGAGTGCCGCCGGACTACCCCATGCGCGCCCTCAACCGCGGTATCGAGGGCTGGGTGGTGGTGCAGTTCACGATCACCGGAACCGGTTCGGTAAAGGATGCCATCGTCATCGACGCCAAACCCAAGGGCATGTTTGACGAAGCTGCCATCAAGGCCATTCTGCGCTACCGCTACAACCCCAAAATCGAAGATGGCGTTCCCGTGGAACGGGTCGGCGTCCGTCAGAAAATTGTATTTGCACTCGAGAAGTAATGACGATGCACAAGAAGCGCGTATTACATACTTCAATATCCCTGATTCTCGCCGCGGTCGTCGCCCACGCGCCGCTGCTGGCGGCACAGACGTCAAAAGACAGCAAGCCGCCGGCCTCGGCGGGCTCCATCGACGCTGCCACGGGGAAATTGCTTACCGAAGCCATCGAATTCCTCAATGCCGAGAACTACGCCGCGGCAAAAGCCTCGATGGCGAAAATCAAGGTGGACAGCCTGAGTCCCTACGAGCGCAGCAAGACCGAACAGATCTGGGCCAGTATCGCCGCGGCCCAGGATGATTACGGCACGGCACGCAAACACCTGCAGGCGGCGATCAGCGCCGGCGGCCTCAATCAAAACGAAGTCGCCGATACGCGCTATCAACTCGCCCAGATGTTCATGGCCGAGGACAAATGGCAGGAAGGCGCCGCGGCGCTCGAGGAATGGTTCAGGGTTGCAAAGGAGCCAAACTCCGCGGCGTACTACCTGCTGGCGGTTGCCTATTATCAGCAAAACCAATTGCAGCGCGCTCTGCCCAATGCCGAAAAAGCCGTGGCGATGTCGGAAAAACCCCAGGAGAGCTGGATTCAACTGGTTGTCGCCCTCTACCTTCAACAGGAGCAATATTCCAAGGCACTGCCAGTGCTGAAGCAATTGGTCGCCTCCGCGCCGGACAAGAAAAACTACTGGTTGCAGCTGTCCTCCGTCTACGGCCAACTCGAGGATTTCGAAAAATCCCTGGCGGTGATGCAGATGGGCTACAACGCAGGTCTTCTCACGGACGACTCCGATATCCGCCGCCTGACCGACTTGCAGTTGTACAACACGCTCCCCTATCGCTGTGCGACCACGCTCGAAGACGCGATCAAAAAAAACCAGGTAAAGGTGGATCTCAAACTCTACGAAAAACAAGCCAACTGCTGGATCGCGGCGCGTGAATTCGCCAAGGCCGTCACGCCCCTGAAAAAAGCGGCCGACATGTCAGCCAGCGGTGATCTCTACGTGCGCCTGGGTGAAGTGGAGGTGCAGCGCAGCGAATGGAAAGCCGCTGTCAGCGCGCTGCAGAACGGCCTTCGCAAAGGCAAACTCAAGGATACCGGCAACGCGCAGATTCTCCTGGGGATCGCCAACTTCAATCTGAAGGACTACAAGGCCGCGCAGCAGGCTTTCAATCAGGCGAAGAATTTCGACAAGCACAAGAAGATGGCTGACGGCTATCTCCAGTTGATCAAAGCGCAAACCAGTTGAGGTGCTTAACTTGCTTAACGGAAGATTTATGCAGTTCAAACGATATTCCTGTTGCAGCCTCCTGGCTCTGGCACTGGCGTCCCCGGTCTCTGCCTATGCCGCGGATGATGCCGCGCAGCGTTACGCCAGGCTCATGTCCGAGGCGGAAGCCATCACCGTTCACAACGAGCTTCTGCAAAAACAGCTGGAATCCCAGAAGTCCGAGGAACTGACGATCCAGGCGCAGATCGAGAGACTCGACGGCGTTGCCGCCGAACTGCCGGCCATGCTCGACCGCATGCACAGCAGCCTGAAGTCGTTTGTCGCCAAGGATTTGCCCTTTCAGGATACGGTTTCGGATCGCCAGGCACGCATGGCAAAGCTGGATGAACTCATGACCGACGCGTCGGTCTCTCACGCCGAGCGCTACCGCCGCCTTCTGGAAGCCTACCAGATCGAGCTCGATTATGGCCGTACCCTGGAAACCTACAAAGGCACGCTGAGCGACGGCCGGGAGGTCGACTTCATCCGCGTGGGTCGCGTCACGTTGCTGTATCGCACCGAAGATGGCAGCGAAGTGGCGTACTGGAGCAAGGCCGACAACCAGTGGGTCGTCGACTCCAGTCTCAGATCAGCCATCACCCAGGCCTTTCGCGTCGCCAAAAAAGAGCTCGCTCCCGATTTGATTCGGGTGCCCGTCCCCGCTCCGGAAGAGGTTCGTTCATGATGAAACTGCGTGGATTGATTCTAGGTTTTACCGCGTTGGTTTTCGGTGTATCCAGCCTGCCGGCGCTGGCGGTATCGATGGCGGACCTGCAAAATCAGGCACAACAGATGAAGGCGCGAGAAGCCAGGATCTGGGCCGCCCGCGAGGCGGAACAGACTGAGGAGCTGCGCAAGCAGGAGCGCCTTGCCAACGAGGCCACCGCGCGCCGCAACAAGGCCGAGGCAAGAAGCAATGCTCTCGACGCCCAGTGGCAACAGAACGATGCGCGCATCAAGGAGATGCAGGAGCTTCTCCACCAGCACCAGGGCAACCTGGGTGAGTTGTTCGGCGTCACTCGCCAGGTTGCTGGCGATGCCTCTTCGGTATTCACTCAATCGTTGATCAATACCCAGCTGGGCTCCGTCGAGGGTAATGAATCGCGTATCAATTTCATGCGTCGCATCGCCGATGCCAAGGCATTGCCAGCATTTACCGAGCTGGAACGCATGTGGTACGAGCTGCATCGGGAAATGACCGAGACCGGCAAGGTGATCAAATACAGCACCCCTGTGGTGTTACCCGATGATTCCGTGGAGGAGCGCGACGTGGTGCGTATCGGCCCCTTCGTCGCAATGTCGGGCAACCAGTTCCTGGAATATTCTTCCACCGAACAGACGCTGCGCGTCATGCCGAGCCAGCTCGGCGGCGCGGACCGTGCCATGACACGCAAATTCGTGGCGGCCACGGGCGCCGACAGTTATCAGCAAGCCGTGGTGGATCCCTCGCGCGGCGCCTTGCTGGATCTTGTCTCCACCCGCCCTACCCTCGTCGACCGCATCATCAGGGGCGAAGTGGTGGGTTACCTGATCGTCGCCGTGGGCCTGCTGGGCTTCTGCCTGGCGCTGTACCAGTACGGCTACCTGTTCCTGGTACGCCGCAGGGTAAATGAGCAGTTGCACGATCAACCCGAGCCCAAAGCGACCAATCCGATTGGCCGCCTGAGACTCGCATTCCGCTCCGATGTGAAAGAGACGGATGATCCGGAAGTGGTGGAGTTGCGCCTCTCCGAAGCCGTGCTGCGGGAGATTCCGCCGCTGCAACGTTTCCAGGCATTCCTCAAGCTCGTGGTCGCCGCCGGTCCTCTGCTGGGGCTGGTGGGTACGGTAATCGGCATGATCATCACCTTCCACGCCATCACCGCATCCGGCTCGAGCGATCCCAGGCTCATGGCCAACGGAATCGGCCAGGCAATGATCGCAACGGTACTCGGCCTCGGTATCGCCATCCCGCTGCTGTTCATGAATACCGGCCTGGCGGCTCTCTCCAACAGGCTGACCCAAGCGCTCGACGAAGAAGCGCAATCACTGCTGGCTTCTCGCCTCGAAAGCACGCCGACGGCGCCCTGATGAACACCCCGCCATTACCCCTTGGTATGAATGGGATAATGGCTCTGCCCCGCATGGTAATTTCCGGCAAACTATCGCTATACACTTGATTATCGGCAGCGATTCCATAGAATAGCCACCCTTGATGAAGTCGAAAGACTTCCGCCTGATAGCAAGGTTTCAACGGCGCGATAGCAAAGCGGTTATGCACTGGATTGCAAATCCACGTAGGCCGGTTCGACTCCGGCTCGCGCCTCCATTTCAACAACGATAACGATTGCCGGTTTCAGGCTTGGTACCCCGCAGTACAGCCCTCCAAGACGTGCCGAGATCGGCGCACTGAAAAATTCTCAAGGGGTGATTTTGCCTGGACCCCATATAGCGATTACGCATTCGCGTGCTCGCGCGCAACAGGGCAAAACTGCCGGGATGATGAAATTGGTAGACATACGAGACTTAAAATCTCGGGGCTGCAAGGCCGTGCGGGTTCGATTCCCGCTCCCGGCACCATTTTTCTGTGCGAATCTGCCTGCGCAGGAGCCTGCCCGCGGACGACAGGTTCCGTGGCGGTCGCTTGCAGGCAAGCTCCTACACAGATCGGAAAATTATTTCCCTTCACTCACTCCTTGCCGGTCAGGCGCGGCCAGGCTGCGCTCAGATAGAGAATCATCGACCACAGGGTGAGAATCGCCGCGGCATACAGCATCAGAATACCGAGCGTGTTGAAAAGGCCGCCTTGTGACGGGTCGGCGAGCAGCAACAGCATGATGGCTATCATCTGAAGAGTGGTTTTTACTTTGCCGAGCATCGAAACCGCAACGCTGGTGCGGCGCCCCATTTCCGCCATCCATTCGCGGAGTGCCGAAATGAGAATCTCGCGGCCGATGATGATCATGGTTGGCAACACCACCAGCAGCTCGGGCCGGCTTTGCACGAGAATGACGAGCGCCACCGCCACGATGAGCTTGTCTGCCACCGGATCGAGAAAAGCGCCAAATGCTGTGGTCTGGTCGAGTTTGCGTGCCAGATAGCCATCGAACCAGTCGGTGACCGCGGCCAGCGCGAAGATTGCCGCCGCCAGCAAGTAGCGGCCCTCGATGGGCAGATAGTAGACCAGTACCAGCAACGGAATCAGCAGAATCCGAAGAAAGGTCAAGAGATTAGGCAAATTCCACATAATCGATCGCCGCTGCGGGAGGGCCCGCTAACCTACTCATTGTGAAGTGCACTGTAAATAGTCTCCGCCACTTTTCGACTGATACCGGGAACTTTCATCAATTCACTGACGCCCGCGCGCTCCACTTCGGCATGACCACCGAAGTGTCGCAACAGATCCCGGCGGCGCTTGGGGCCGACACCGGGGATGGTCTCGAGCGTCGACTGGCGGCGCTTTTTGTCGCGGCGCTGCCGGTGTCCGGTAATGGCGAAGCGGTGGGCCTCGTCCCGCACCTGCTGAATCAGGTGCAATGCCGCGGGCTGCGGGCGCAGAATTTCCTCGCCCTCTCCCGTCGCCAGGAACAGGGTTTCCATGCCCGCCTTGCGCGTCACGCCCTTGGCGACACCGACGAGCTGCACGCCGACGATGCCGAGCTCGTCCAAAATGTCCTGCGCCTTGCGCATCTGGCCCTTGCCACCGTCGATGAGAAGAATGTCGGGTAGTTGGCCCTCGCCTTTTTTCAGGCGTGTGAAGCGGCGTTTGATGGCTTGCTCCATGGCCGCATAGTCATCGCCGGCGGCAACCCCTTCGATATTGAAACGCCGGTAGTCCGACTTGATCGGCCCCTCGACACCGAATACCACGCAGGAAGCCACGGTGGCCTCGCCGCTACTGTGACTGATATCGAAACACTCGAGCCGCTCCGGCGTCTGATCGAGCCCCAGGGAATCTCGCAGTGACTCGAGGCGGTTGAGGATGCTCTGCTTCGAGGCCAGGCGCCCGGCGAGGTTCTGTTCGGCGGTGCGCTGCGCCAGCTCACACCATTTCGCGCGCGTGCCGCGCAGACGGGTTTTCACCTCCACCTTTCGCGCCAGAGTCTGACGGATGGCGCCTTCCAGCACCTCCACATCCAGCTCGTCCACCTGCGTGAGAATTTCCCGCGGCATCTGTCGTGCACCGGAGGCGCCTATATAAAACTGGGAAATGAATTCGCCAACCAGATCCCCGAGGGTTTCGTCGATGGGCACCTTGAGATAAAAGCTGCGGCTGCCCACCATGCGCCCGTGGCGGATGTAGAGCATGTGAACGCAGGCCTGATCGCCCGCCACCGCGGCGGCCACCACATCCACATCTCCCTGGCCGGATTCGATGATCTGCTCGGCTTGCACCTGGCGCAGGGCGATGATCTTGTCCCGCAGCTCGGCGGCACTCTCGAAATCCAGCGCGTTGGCAGCCGCGTCCATGGCCTTTTCCAGTTCGCGGATGATCTGGTCGTTTTTGCCCTCGAGAAAAAGCTCGGTGTGGCGCACGTCCCGCTGGTAGTCTTCCTCCGATACCAGCCCGACACAGGGACCTGTACAGCGCTTGATCTGATACTGCAGGCAGGGCCGCGAGCGATTGCGGAAGAAGCTGTCTTCGCACTGACGCACGCGGAAGGTTTTCTGGAGAAACACCAGGCTGTCGCGCACCGCGTGGACACTGGGATAGGGCCCGAAATAGCGACCTTTCTTGTTCTTGCCGCCACGGTGGAAACTCAAACGGGGAAAAGGCTCGCCACCGGACAAAAAGATATAGGGATAGGACTTGTCGTCGCGCAGCAGCACGTTGTAAGACGGACGATATTGCTTGATCAGATTCTGCTCGAGAATCAGCGCCTCGATCTCGGTGCCTGTCACCGTGACCTGAACCGACTGGATGCGGCTCACCAGCGCCCGTGTCTTGGGCGCCAGCCCGCTCTTGCGGAAATAGCTGCTGACCCGCTTGCGGAGATTCTTTGCCTTGCCCACATAGAGCACCTCGCCTTTCGCGCCGATCATCTGGTAGACGCCGGGGCGCTGGGTGAGGGTCTTCAGGAAAGTCTGGGCGTCGAATGTGGGAACTTCGGACATCAGAGCACTTCGTTGGGGTCGACCAGCCCGTACTTCACCGCCGCCAGTGTCAGTTCGACATCGTTGTTGACCCCGAACTTCTCGTAGATGCGGTACTTGTGGGTATTGATGGTCTTGGCGCTGATGTTGAGGATCGCGGCGACCTCCCCCGCCCGGTGCCCGCTGGTGATCATCTGCGCGATCTGCAGTTCGCGATCGGTGAGCAGCGCCAGCGGTGACGACTCCTGGCCCGGTTTGAGGCCTTTTATCACCAGTTGCTGGGCAATACTGGGGCTGACGTAGATATTGCCGCGACGCACCGCCTTGAGCGCGGCCTGAATCTCATCATTGCTGGTGTTTTTGGTGATGTACCCCGATGCCCCGGCCTTGAGGAGTTTGCCGGGATGGACATCGTCGTTGACTGCCGTGATCACGATCACCTTGGTATCCACACCGCTGAGCAGGATGCGGCGGGTAGCTTCGACACCGCCGATCCCCGGCATGCGGATATCCATCAGCACCACATCCGGGCGGTGCTCGCGCACAAAATCGAGGGCTTCCTCACCGGTGCCGGCCTGACCCACCACCACCACGCCGGGGATGTCTTCCAGAATGCCACACAATCCCATGCGGATAAGCTGGTGATCGTCCACGACAAGCACTGAAATCATCGACATGAACCTCGTTGATCTGCTTCTTGACGACAGCACCCGCCGGCGTCGTTAGCGATAGCGACCATTATGCACGGTTCGGAAGGTAATATTAATGCGGGCGCCGCAGGCGTACCTTTCCTTGCCGACCCGGTGCTGCCAGTGGCGCTGGATGTCTCCGGCCATCAACAGCAACGCGCCATCGGCCAAGGCCAGCTTGCGTTTGTCGCGATGGTTGTCGCGGCGGCGCAGCTCGAAGCAGCGCGTTTCCCCCAGGCTGAGAGAGGCCACTACAGGTTTCGGCCCCAGTTCGGCCTCGTTGTCGCTGTGCCAGTCGACACTGTCGCGCTCGTTGCGGTACAGATTGACCAGGGCGCTGTTGAAGCTGTGCCCGGTGGCGTGCTCGACCCGCGTCCGCAGTTGCGCCAGGGCCTGGGTCCAGGGCAAGGTGCGCAGCGAAACGCCGGAATAGCCGTAATCGGCGCCGCGATCACCATACCAGGCGTTGAGGCGGGGAGTCGGAATGGGGCGTCCGGCAATCCGGATCATGCTCTGCTCCCAGGGCGTTTCCTGTATCAGCCTGTCGAACAGTGCGGCGCTCTCTGCGGGCAAGAGGAACTGTTGCCAGAAGTGGAGCTCGCCATCAAGCAGGGGAAAGATTTCCCGCTCGCTAACCATCGCCCACCACCACAGGCTCGGCCTCCAGGGCAACGCCATAGCGCGCCCGGACATCGTCTGCAATGGCGGCGGCGAGGGCCAGCAACTGCGCACCCGTGCCACCACCCTGATGCACCAGAACCAGAGCCTGGCGGTCGTGGACGCCGACCGCGCCCCGGCGCACGCCCTTCCAGCCGGCGCGGTCGATCAGCCAGGCGGCGGGAAATTTCACCGCGCCATCCGCCTGTGGATAGCGCGGAATGTCGGGACACTGAGCGATCAGGCGCTGTGCCGCAGCGGCAGCGAGCACCGGGTTCTTGAAAAAGCTGCCTGCATTGGCCAGCTCTTGCGGGTCCGGCAACTTGCTGCGCCGCAACGCGCAGACCGCTTCGAACACATCTTGCGGCCCGGGATTTGCCAAATGACGCAGGGTATTCGCCAACTCCGGATAAGCGAGATTGGCGCGCCCCTTCTTTGTCAAACGAACGACGATGGCTTTGATGACGACCTTGCCGCGCAGCGCGTGTTTGAAAATGCTGTCGCGATAGCGCAGCTCACATTCGGCAGCGGACAGGGTTTGGTGGCGGCCATCGTGGCAGTGCACCACTTCCACGGCGCACAGCAGCGAGGCGAGCTCCACGCCATAGGCACCGATGTTCTGGACTGGTGCAGCACCGGCACTGCCGGGAATCAGCGCCAGATTTTCAAGCCCGTGCCAGCCGCGCGCCAGGCAGTACGCCACAAGCTCATGCCAGTTTTCTCCCGCTGCCACGCGCAGCGTGACGGAATCAGCGTCCTCCGCGAGGATTCGCAGCGCGCGGGTCGCCATCAAGATCACCAGGCCCGAGACTCGCCCATTGACCACGGTATTGCTGCCGCCCCCCAGCAAGGTGATGGCCAGGCGCCTGTCTCTGGCATGGGTCAGCGCGTCCTCCAGATCCTCATCGCTTTCGACCCGACAAAAAAACTCCGCCTCGCCCGGTAACGCGAGGGTGGTATAGGGGGTCAGTGATACGTTCTCGACGATGGCCAACGCGGTCATCGCTGGAGACCTGCCACAGGAGCGGCATTGGGGGGGGCGAGGTATACGCCAATCATCCCGCCGCCCATCACCTGGCGAAATGCTGGCTGCGGATATGGTCGAGCAAGCCTTGCGACGCCGCTTCGAGCAGGTCCAGCACTCTCTGGAAGCCCTCTTCCCCGCCAAAATAAGGGTCTGGCACCTCCGTCACAGCGCCGCTTGAATCAAATTGCAGCATCAATCCCAGGTGACCGGTGAAGTTCGCGGGGCGCATGACTTGCAAATCCTGGAGGTTCTGAGCGTCCATGGCGAGAATGTAATCAAACAAGGCAAAATCCGCCGCCGATACCTGGCGTGCACGCAAATCACCGATATCGTAACCGCGCCCTCGAGCGGCGTGCTGCGCCCTCGTATCCGGCGGGCGGCCGATGTGCCAGTCTCCGGTTCCCGCCGAGTCGATGTGAATTGCGCCTCCCAGCTCACTGGCAGCGACCTTGTCGCGAAACATGCCCTCCGCGGTCGGCGAGCGGCAGATGTTGCCGAGGCATACGAACAAAACGGAAACTTTATCCTTTTTTTTCAAAGGATTAGGTAGATTTTTTGACAGCATTCCAAAAACGAAAATGACGAGTAGGCAGCCATTATAAATCAACAGGTTGCAATGTGGTTTTGCGCACAAGTCAGGATTCGGGCAATGGGTTGTAGCTGGGCTTAAAGCTTTACGTTGAACCCTGGCAGAATCCAGCTCTTCCAGTACGCCTGCTTAAAGCTTATGGCTTACAGCTTATTTCAAGAGCGATCAATGGTCACTCTATACCGCTCGTCTCCAAATAACGCCTTTCGTCGCCCTATCAGGCAAATCAGCGGAGAAACGCCCGAATCCTGCTATACAGTAGCTAAGCAAATCAACAGTCCACATTCAAATATTGATAAGGAGAAAAAGATGAGCGCGGATATTCCCGTCGAGAGCCTGATTTTTGATCACACTATTTGCGGTGTTATGAACAAAATTCTGATTGTGCGCATTTCCGCCGACGGCACGCCTTCAAAATATATGATCACGAACAAGTATTTTTCCCCGGACAACAAATTTATTATTTTCTTTACTTTCGCGGAGCGTTCCCTTGACCACATGGAGACACTTCTGCCAACCGACAGACTCATCAAAAACAGGCAGATGTTCCTGGAGCACGACTACCCTGTTCGCATAACCAGGCATTTCGAGTCGAGCACAAGCCCCTATGAGGCATCCGAAGAACTGTCGGAATTGTCAGCGCCGTATAGCAAGGCTGCTCAGCAAACACTCGCGGTTCAGCTCCACGCCTAGCGGGAAATTTTTTTCAGGCCGTCGCCCGCTTCGGCCTCATTCCCTTCCCTTGACGATGGCGATCACCCGCGCCAGATCCTCTTTCGTATCGACGCCGCCGGGCACCGTCTTACAGGCATCGGCAACGTGAATGCGGCGGCCCTGCCAGAGAAAACGCAGTTGCTCCAGACACTCGATAGTTTCCAATGGCGCCTGCGGCCAGGACACGAAATCATCGAGTTCCCGCACCCGGTAGGCGTATATGCCCAGATGGCGGCGCGCATTCAGGCCAGCGGGCAAGCCTTCGGCGCCCGCCAGAAAGTGATCGCGCGGCCACGGCAGGGGCGCACGGCTGAAATAGAGGCCGAAGCCCGCGCTGTCGCACACTACTTTGACGATATTGGGATTGTGAAAATCCGCCGTCGTCGTGATGGGCTCACAGAGGGTTGCCGCCGCGGCGAGCGGATTGGCGGCAAGGTTAGCGGCCACCTGGCGAATCACCTCCGGCGGAATCAGCGGCTCGTCACCCTGCACGTTGACCAGAATGTCATCGCCGCCAAAGCCACAGCGTGCGGCCACCTCCTGGAGGCGGTCGGTGCCGGATTGATGGTCGGCGCGCGTCATCATGGCGGTGCCGCCGAACCCTGCCACGACAGCCGCAATGCGCTCGTCGTCGGTGGCGATGATGACGCGCTGCGCGCCGGCGGCAGCGGCCTGTTCATAGACGCGCTGAATCATGGGCTTGCCGGCAATATCGCGCAACGGCTTTGCCGGCAGGCGGGTGGATGCGTAGCGGGCGGGAATCACAATGGAAAATGCTGTCGTCACTGAGTCGTCACCAGGTTTTCGATGGCTTGCAGCAGGGTATTCATGCCGTTGTTTTCGAGGCGTGCGGCTACTTCCAGTTCCCACAGGCTGTCCATGCCCTGGGCGCGTTCGAGGCGTGCGCATTTGACCGCATCCTTGGTGGTGATGATCACCGGGCGCTCGTCGCCAAAATCGAGATCAGCCGCGCGAAAATCGTGGTGGTCCGGGAACGGATGCAATTTTACCGCAAGCCCGAGACTGGCAAGGGTGCGCGCGAACCGCGCCGGATTGCCGATGCCGGCAGCGGCGTGAACCGACCCCGCCCCGGGGGGATCCCTGATTTCACGCACCTCACCGCTGCCGAGGTTGCGAAACACCAGGGGCACGAGATCCATGCGGTATTGGCACGGGTGATTCAACACCGCATCACCGCCGTTGACGATGACGAAATCCGCTTCGCTGAGGCGCGACACGGGCTCGCGCAACGGCCCGGCGGGCAGGCACCAGTGATTGCCCAGCACGCGCTCGCCGTCGACGACGATGATTTCCATATTGCGCGGCAGGCGGTAGTGTTGCAGGCCATCGTCGCTCAGGATCAGTTCGCAATCACCGCTGTCCTGCAGTACCCTGGCGGCGCGGTAGCGGTCGGGATCGACCATGACCGGACACCCGCAGCTGCGGGCGATCAGCAGCGGCTCGTCACCGCTCTCGCGGGGATCGCTGGACGGCATCACCCTGTAGGGATAGCCCGGTGCCCTGCCGCCGTAGCCGCGGCTGACGACACCAACCTTGTAACCCTTTTCCTGCAGGGCCTTGACGAGCGCGATGATCAGCGGCGTCTTGCCGGTGCCCCCCACCGTGATGTTGCCCACCACCACCACCGGAATGCGCAGCCTGGCGCGGCGCCGCTCCAGGTATTCGCGGCGCTTGCGCACGATACGCATGAACAGCAAGGACAGGGGTGCCAGCAGCAGCGACCAGCCGCGGGGTTGATACCAGGCACGTTCCAGAATATTCATGCCTCAGGACGCGGCCTCGATCAGCGACTGATTGTAGAGCACCGCGTAGCGGCCCTTGGCCGCCATCAGTTCACTGTGGGTGCCCTGCTCCACGATCCGGCCCTTCTCCAGCACCAGGATGCGGTCGGCGTTCTCGATGGTGCTGAGGCGGTGGGCAATGACGAAGGTGGTGCGGCCGCGCATCACCACTTCCAGCGCTTTCTGGATATAGCGCTCGGATTCGGTATCGAGCGCCGACGTCGCTTCGTCGAGAATCAGGATGGGCGCATCCTTGAGCAATGCGCGGGCGATGGCGATACGCTGGCGCTGCCCCCCGGAGAGCATGATGCCGTCATCACCGATGATGGTGTCGAAGCCCTCTGGCAAGCTCTCGATGAAATCCAGTGCATAGGCATCCTTGGCCGCGGCGCGCACCTGCTGCGGCGTCTTGGCGGCGAGTTCGCCGTAGGCGATGTTGTTGTAGATGGTGTCGTTGAACAAGGTCACTTGCTGGCTCACCAGGGCAATGTGACTACGCAGGTTGTTGAGCTGGTAGGCGCTGATCTCGATGCCATCCAGGGTGATGGCGCCGCTTTGATAATTGTAGAAACGGGGAATCAGCCCCACCAACGTGGTCTTGCCGCTCCCGGATGAGCCCACCAGGGCGATGGATTCACCGGGAGCCACGTCGAAAGTGACGCCCTTCATGGCATCCTCGCTGGCGCTCTGATAACGGAACACCACGTTGTCGAAACGAAAGCGCCCTTCCACTCGCGCCCTGGCAACGGTGCCACTGTCCTTTTCCTCGTCGCGATCGAGGGTGTCGAACAATACCGTCGCGGCGGCGATACCGCGCTGGATGGTGCTGTTCACCTGCGTCAACTGGCGGATGGGCTTGGCGAGCAGGCCCGCCGTCAGCAGGAATTTGGTGAAGCCGCCGGTGCTCATGCTGCCCAGCAGGTCCGGTACCATGGCCATGTATATCAGCAGGGACAGCGAGCCCGCCACCAGAACCTGTACGGCGGGAGAGCTGAAACTCTCCGTCAGCGACAGCTTCAAACTCTGCCGACAATTCTGGCGGCTGGCCCTGTGCATGCGCGCGATCTCGTAGCTTTCGCCACCAAAGAGACGCATCTCCCGGTAGCCGGACACCGCTTCGCTCGCCACTTGCGTGACGTCGCCCATGGCGTTCTGGATGCGGTTGCTGAGGCGGCGAAAACGCTTGCTCACATAGGTGATGATGAGCGCGATGACCGGAATCACCGAAAAGAAAATGAGTGCCAGGCGCCAGTTCAGATACACCAGGTAGGTCAACAATCCCACCACGAGAAAACCTTCCCGCAACACGACCTTGAGTGCCGTGGTGGCCGCACCCATCACCTGCTGAACGTGGAAGGTGAGCTGTGTCACCAGGTGGCCCGACATGTTCTGGTCGAAATACTCACTGGGCATGCGCGTGTATTTTTCAAAAACCCGGTTGCGCAGGTTGTCGACGATATGCTGCGAAATGTAGCTCATGCCGTACTGGCCGATGATGAAGCCCAGACCGCGCAGCACTGCCACCACCATGATCATGAGGGGAATGACCACGCGACTTTGCGCCAGCACGTCATCGCTCTCGACCAGAAGGTCGGCGATGCGCGCCGTCAGGCCGCTGTCGATGGCGGTGATGTCGAGGCCGGAGCCACCACTGGCTTCGCCGGTGACCACGGTGAGCACGTTGACCAGATAGCCGATCAGGTCGACGAAAGCGATCTCCATGGCGGAGAACACCCACATGCCGAGAATGCTGATGATAAAGATCGGCCAGTAGGGCCTGAGCTCCCTCAGCAGGCGCAGATATACGGTCAGGCTATTGCTCTTGGCGGGGGACTCACTCATCGAAACGGGTTTCCTGGGGTTGCTCGACGGCAAGGCGCAAACGGGAAAACCCCAGCCGCGTCGCCGCATCCATCACTTTTACCACCGCGCGGTGAGGGGCATCGCCATCCGCAGCCACGATCACCGGACGCGACGAATCGCCGCCGGCAGCCTGCTGCAGGGCCGCCATCAGCGCCGTGACATCGCTCGCCGCGAGCTGCTGACCAGCGATCGCATAGCGCCCGGCGCGATCCACGCCGAGCCTGATGGGCTCCACCGGCTCGTCCTCGGGTGCACCGCCCTGCGCTTGCGGCAGTGCCACTGCAAGCCGGGTTTCGCGGCTGAAGGACATGGATACCATGAAAAAAATCAGCAGTAAAAATACCACATCGATGAGCGGCGTCAGATTCACGCCCTCATCGCGGCGTTTGCGGCGCCGTCTGCTCATGCCGCGCTGACCGCCGCGGCGCCGGGCGCGCGCTCTCCGTGCAATCCGTCCATGAGCCGCGCAGCCTGATCTTCCATCGTCACCATCAGCGTATCGATGCGCCGCTCGAAGAAACGGTGGCAGATCAGTGCCGGAATAGCCACCGTGAGACCTGCCGCGGTGGTGATCAGCGCCTCGGAAATCCCGCCGGCGAGCATAGCGCTGTTGCCCGAGCCATGAAGCACAATGGCGTTGAATACC
This sequence comes from uncultured Porticoccaceae bacterium, assembly GCA_964469165.1. Taxonomy (GTDB): domain Bacteria; phylum Pseudomonadota; class Gammaproteobacteria; order Pseudomonadales; family Porticoccaceae; genus CAYXXZ01. Next base: position 14,279 of record CAYXXZ010000025.1, on the reverse strand, counting down.
TTGATCATGCCGACCACCGTGCCCAGCAGGCCGAGCAAGGGCGCAATGGCGGCAATGGTGCCGAGGGCATCGAGGTATTTTTCCAGTTCATGTGCCACCTGATTGGCGGCTTCCTCGACGCTGTCCTTCATCACCTCCCTGCCCTGCCCGGCGTTGGCGAGCCCTGCGGCAAGGAGGGTGCCGAGCGGCGAGTGGCGCTTGAGCTCCGCGAGCCTTTCCCGCGACAGGCGATTCTGCTTGATGTCGTGCCATACCTGACCAAGCAACTTTGGCGGCGCCACCCTGCCGGGACGCAGCATCAGATAGCGCTCGATGGCGATGGCAACGACGGCAATGGAGCAGAGCAGGATGGGAATCATCAACCAGCCGCCCGCAATCAACAATTCGTACACAAGAATCCCTCAGAAGCAGCTGCACTCTCCAGGTTCCAAAAAAACAATCACCGGCAACTCAGGCTCCCGTTCGTTTAACCGTTCCCCGGCTCAGCGCTCTTCACCTGCAGCGCCATTTTTGCATGGGTCAGTAAAAACGAAATCCGCTTGCCGTTCACCAACCATTCCGCCCTTTCCGGCAAGGGGCAACTTTATCACAATTCATCCTTTGCACCCGCGACGCCAGCGCGCTGACTTCGCCAGTAGCGCCTCTGTGTCTGACGCAGAGGCTCGACCTGCAATTCACCACTTTGCTGCCAGGTGAAGGTGACGGCACCGTGGTGAGCGGTGTTCCAGATGCGCGCCGCGATGTCATCGAAGCGCGCTTGCACCTCCGGGTGGGGGTGCCGGAAGTGGTGATTGAAACCCGCCGAAAAAACCAGATGGCGCGGACGTGCGACGGCGACGAACGCGTCGCTCGAAGAGGTTCTGCTGCCGTGGTGCGCTGCAACCAGCAGATCGAGGCGCCTGCCCACCAGCTCCTGCCATTCTGCGGCGAGGACCTGTTCCACGCGCTTTTCGATGTCTCCCGGCAGCAGGATGGCCACTTGATCCGTCTCGATGAGCAATACACAGGAACGATCATTGCGATGCGTGACGGCGATGCGGCTGTTTTCCGTATCGGGCCAGAGCACACGGAAGCGCACGCCATTCCATCGCCACTGTTGACCACGGCGGCATTGCCGGTAGGGGCGCGTCGCCTTGTCCGGCTCGCCGGCCAGCAAATCATCGGCGAAAACGCGCCCGAGCAGCCCTTCGGCACCGCCGGCGTGGTCGTTGTCGCTGTGACTGATCATCAGCCGATCGAGCCGGTAGACACCCTCGCTCATGAGGTAGGGCGCCACCACGGCTTCACCGGTATCGAACGCGGGACTGAACGCCGGCCCGACATCGTAGACGAGCGTGCGGGAGCCGGCGCGCACCACCACGGCGAGTCCCTGCCCCACATCGAGCGCCGCGACCTGCAGATGCGGCGCTGGCGACGCCCGCGACAGCAGCAGCGCGGGAATGAAGATCAGCAGGGGGATTTTCAGGCCGCTGCCGCGGGGCAGCATCAGCAGGCTTGCTGCGGCGCAGCCCGCCAGCAGAAACAGGGGATCCGCACTGCGCATGAAAGCCGCGCGTTCCACTCTCGGGATGTCGGCCCCTGTCACGGCGATCAGCAGGCGCACGAAGTAGTCCAGTTGCCAGGCCGCCAGTTGCAGGAGCCAGTCACCGAGCCAGGGCACGCCTTGCAGCAGCGTTCCCGCCAGCCCCAGAGGCGTCACTACCAGGCTGATCCAGGGCACCACCAGCAGATTGACCGGCACCGCGACCAGCGGCGAGCTGCCGAGAAAATACACCAGCCAGGGAGACAACGCGATGAACACCGCGAACTGCGCATGAAGCAAACGCCGCCAGTTGGACATCGGCGGGCGCGGCACGAACCACCACAGCAAGCCTGCGACCGCGACAAAAGACAGCCAGAAGCCACTCGACAACGGCGCCATGGGGTCGAGCACCGCAACGCCGCTGAGCGCCATGGCGAAGATCCGCCACGGCGAAATGCGCCGCCGGCTCATGACCGCCAGCAATGCCGCCAGCGTCATCACCAGCGCACGCAGCACCGGCAGCCCCAAGCCCGCGATGAAGCCATAGGCGATCGCCCCCGCCATCGCGGCAATACTCGCAGTGATTTTCGCGGGCGGCGCGACCCCCAACGCAGCCAGCGCGCGGCACAACGGCAGCGTCAGCGCAAAGCACAGCCCCGCGACGAGGGTGATGTGCATGCCCGAAACCACCATGAGATGGACGGTGCCTGTCGCCACCAGACGATCGAATGCCTGGGGCGAAATGCGACTCTTGTCGCCCAGCACCAGAGCTGCCAGATAGGCCGCAGTCTCCTCTTCGAAGTCGCGGGCGAAGATCGCATCCCGCAGCGACTGGCGCAGCGCCGCAAGGGAAAAGCCCGCGGAATCCTCGAGCTTTTCGCTGCCACCGCCGTCGCGCACATAACCGGTGGCGGAGATGCCCCTCGACATCAGCCAGCCCTCGTAATCGAAACCACCGGGGTTGGCAAAGCCCTGTGGTGCGCGCAGGCGCACATTCAGGCGCCAGCGCTCGCCACCGCGCACCGGCGGCGCGCCGTACCAGCTCAACAGCAGCTTGCCGGCCCGGGGAAAGTCATGCGCGCCGCGGTGCTCCAGGCTTTCGACCTCAAATTCGAAGCGGCTGCGATGGTCCTGAATATCCGGCAGCGAGCGGATCACGCCGACCACGCGCACATCCACTTTGTCCAGGGACTCCGGCAAACGCTCCAGCAATTGTGCATGGCCCCACCAGCATCCGTACAGAACACCCAGCGCCATACCTGCAAGGATGCGCGTGCGCCGAACGCAGAGACCACACAGCACCGCAGGCACGGCGGCGACGAGCCAGACCTCGTCCGGCAACACGGGAAAAAACAGGGGCAGGAAGATACCGGCAGGAAAGAGCCAGAAGAAACTGTGCATGGTGACATCCTTGTCCACAGGCCGCGATGACGGTAGGCTACCACAAAGTCAAAGCGGGGAAGCCCTATGCCTGCCAGCAAGGACAACAGGCCCATTTCATGACCACGGCGTTGGTACTTTCCGGCGGCGGAGCCCGTGCCGCCTATCAGGTCGGTGTGCTCAAGGCGGTCTCGGAAATTCTTCCAGAGACGGCCTACAGCCCGTTTCCCATCATTTGCGGCACTTCCGCCGGCGCCATCAACACCCTGGCGCTGGCCGGGCGCAGAGGCAGTTTTGCGCAGCGCATACTCGCCGTGGAAAAAATCTGGCGCTCGTTGCGCGCCGAAGACGTGTACTGTTCGAGCTTTTTCCGCGTTGCCGCCAACACGATGAAGCTTGGCACTTCCCTGGTATTCTCCGGCCTCGGCATCGCACAGCCACAGTCGCTGCTGGACAACTCACCGCTGCGCAGGCTGCTTGCCAGGGTAGTCAATTTTCGCGATATCGACGAAGCCATCGCCAGCAATTACCTCAAGGCTGTCGCCATTACTGCGATGTCCTACAACACCGGTCAGTCCATCACCTTCTTTCAGGGCGACCACGACAACTGGCGCCGCGCCCGCCGCCTGGGTGTGCGCACGGGCTTGACGCTGGACCATCTGATGGCATCGGCGGCGATTCCCACCATGTTTCCTCCTGTCAGGATCGGCGATGGCTACTTCGGCGATGGCGCGGTGCGCCAGTTGAAACCCCTGAGCCCCGCGATTCGCCTGGGTGCGGAGCGACTGTTCATCGTCGGTGTGAGTGACAATCCCGTGCGCGGGCACGTCGCCGAAGAACCCTGTCACGCGCCTTCGGTAGCGCAAACCATGGGACACCTGCTCAACAGCGCCTTCATCGACACCATCGAAAGCGACCTGGAAACCTTGCGGGCGATCAACCGCCTGTATGACAGTATCTGTGCGACCAACGTGCAGGATCCGGCCATCGCGGACATCAAGAAAATCGATTACGTGTCCATCACGCCGTCGGTCGCCATCAATGATGTGGCGGCGCAATATTTCTGCGCCCTGCCCCGCTCCATGCGCCTGTTCCTGCGCATGACCGGCGCCACCGGGGGCACTGGTGGCGCCAGCGCCGTCAGTTATCTGATGTTCGAGCAAGGCTTCTGCTGCGAATTGATCGACATGGGGTACCAGGACGCCTTGCGCCAACAGCAGGAAATCCAGCGCTTTTTCAGTCTTTCCGAAGAGGTTGCACCCGCTGAGGAAAGAGGTATCGCAACCTCGGTGACCGCGGCGCACAGCACGTAATGCATGGAAAGAGAGCCGTAAGCTGTCACATAAGTCAGAGATTTGGGCTACAGGTTTTGGTTGAGCTATAAGCTATAAGCTGTAAGTTAAACGCTGGCAGAACTGAATGGCACTTACTTAAGCCTGGCAACGCTGTGAGGGCGCTGTCTTGGGGAAGGTTTTCCGAGACCGTCAGCGCCAGGGATGGCGCTGTCGAGCCCCCATGGATGGGTTCACGGCGTGTCTCGGAAAACCTTCCCCAAGACAGCGACCGGGATACGGAGTGCCGAACGCCTCAAGTAAGTGCCATTCCTGGCAGAACCTGGTTTTTGCAATGCTTCTGCTTAAAGCTTATGGCTTACAGCCCGCTCCGCCTCACACACGGTTGTAGCCTGAATTCCAACTACTTGGCAAAAAGCATATCCGGATGTCGAAAAAATTTATCCGCCGCTGGATACCTTCACGCCAGGCGCTGGCGAAACACAGGGCCACCAGACTGTTTCGTCCACTCCTGGAAGACCCGCACCTGTTCCACCTCAACAGACATTCGGCATCCACGGCCATGTTCGTCGGCCTGTTCTGCGCTTTCTTGCCGATGCCGGGACAGATGCTCGTCGCCGCCCTGCTATCGCTGACCCTGCGCTGCAATCTGCCCATGGCCGTGGCGCTGGTGTGGCTCACCAATCCGCTGACCATGCCTGTCGTCCTGTTCTCCACCTTCGAAGTGGGGCGCTGGCTGCTGGGCTCACCACCCCTGGATCTGAGTTTTCATTTCGACTGGCACTGGCTCGCCACTCAAGGCAGACAGATATTCGCACCGCTGCTGCTCGGCGGGCTCAGCCTGGGCCTGCTGTTGGGTGGACTGGGTTATCTGATCGTTCGCCAGCTGTGGCGTTGGCAGGTGGTGCGCAACTGGGAAGCGCGCAAAAAGCGACGCAAGACTTCGGGTTTTCGGCTATAAATCGGTGGGCTGGCCACGCCGGTCGCTTGCCTGTAGGGGCCTGCCTGCAGGCGACCCTCATCCAATGATTATTCGTAGCGCAGAACATCCGCGGGTTTCGTCTGTGCAGCCTTCCAGGCGGGATACAGCGTGGCGACAAAATTCAGCGCCAGAGCCACACCGGCCACCGTCATCACGTCGCTCATCTGAACATCCGTGGGCAGATAGTCGATGGGGTAAATCTCCGAGTTGAGAAAGCGAAAACCCAATACAGATTCGAGCCAACCCACCACATCGGGAATATAAAGCGCTGTCGGCACCCCGAACAAAATACCGAGAAAACAGCCGCACAAGCCAATCAGGCTTCCCTGCACGAAAAAAATACCGAGAATGGCGCCTTTTGTCGCGCCCAGTGTCTTGAGAATGGCGATGGCGGGTTTCTTGTCCACCACCGTCATCACCAGCATGGAAACCACGTTGAACACGGCGATGGCGACGATGAGAAAAATCAGCAAGCCGACGAGCTGGCGGGACATCTTGATGGCCTGATAAAGATTGCCGTGGGTCTGAAACCAGTCGATGAAACTGAACCCAACCGGCAGATTGTTGATCAGTGCATAGCCCATATCGCGCGCCGCGAACACGTCATCGAGGCGGATGCGCAGTCCCTGGGGGCGATCGCCGAGGCCACTCAGCGCGCCCGCCGTGTCGATATGCACGATGGCGAGTGCGTTGTCCTCCGCGGTGTGGGTGTTGAAAAGCACGACGACTTCAAGCGCCCTCGCCTGCGGAGCCAGTTGCTCACCACCCGTTCCCAACCGCGGCACGATCACGGTAAGCCGTTCGCCGACGCCAATTCCCAGCCGGGTTGCCAGCGTCTCGGACAGCGCGATGCCATTGCCTTCCAGCAACGCGCCGAAATCGGCCGGCATCGTCTGTGCCAGCCCTATATCCAGGCGCTCGGGACGCAGGCCCTGAAGTTGTCCCGCCACGATCTTGCCACGATAACTCAACATGCCGTTCAAGAGTGTGAACGGCGTCGCCGACGCTACACCCTCGATACGTTCCAGTTCAGCGGCAAGCAGTTGCCAGTCGCCGATACCACCGTTCTCGAACAACTGGATGTGCGGCACCAGGCCAAGGATGCGGGTGCGCATTTCCCGGTCGAAGCCATTCATCACGGACAGCACCACGATGAGCAGGCCGACGCCGAGTACCAGCCCGGTCATGGCCAGAAAGGAAATGAAGGACGCCAGCCGCGAGGTGCTGCCCGCGGAAAAGAAGCGCCGTCCGATGAACCATACCGGCCCTTCAGCCATGACTGGATTCCTCGAGTCGGCCGTTGCTCAAATGCAGTGTACGCCGCATGCGCGCCGCCATCGCCATATCGTGTGTGACGATGACGAAACTGATCTGCAACTCCCGATTGAGATCGAGCAAGAGCTCGAATACGGCCGCGGCTGTACCCGGATCGAGGTTGCCGGTGGGCTCGTCCATCAGCACGCAGGAGGGGCTTGTCGCCAGCGCGCGGGCGATTGCCACCCGCTGGCGCTCGCCGCCGGAAAGTGCCGCTGGCCGGTGGCTGGTGCGCCCACCAAGACCGACACGGCCGAGCAGGTCGCGCGCCACGGCTTCGGCCACGGACTTTTTCATGCCCGCGATCATGTTGGGAATGGCGACATTTTCCAGTGCTGAAAATTCGCCGAGCAAATGGTGAAACTGATAGACGAACCCCAGGTGCCTGTTGCGCCACCTCGCGCGCTCGGATTCGTTCATGGGCGCAACCGGATGGCCTGCGATTTCCACGGCACCCGTATCCGGATCATCCAACCCGCCCATCAGATTGAGCAGCGTGGACTTGCCCGAGCCCGAGGCCCCGACAATGGCCACCAGATCCGCAGCGCGGATTTCACAGCTCAGATTGTCGAGCACCTGCACCACGGAAGGGCCCTGGCGATAGCTGCGACTGACCTGATCGCAGCGGATCACCGCCGCTGCCTGTCCGGCTTCAATGCTCATAACGCAAAACCTCCGAAGGGCTGACCTGCCCCGCTCTGTAAGCGGGATAAAGCGTGGCGATGAAACTGATGAAGACGCCGAAGGATGCGATGACCAGAACATCCCGCCAGCGCAGGTCCGAGGGCAACTGGCTGATGAAGTAAATATTGGGGTCGAACAGGGTGACACCGGCAAGTTGTTCTATCCCGGCGACGATGGCGCCGAGCTGCCAGGCAATCAGACAGCCGCCAGCTACGCCGATGAACACGCCCGACAGCCCGGCGACGGCGCCCTGTACACGGAAAATGCCGGTGATGGTTGCGCTGGTCGCACCCATGGCACGCAGTACGGCGATGTCCTTGCGTTTGCTCGCCACCATCAACACCAGACTTGCAACGATATTGAAGCCCGCCACCGCGATGACGATGGCGAGCAAGAGGCCGACCACGGTCTTTTCCATCTTGATGGCGGCAAAGAGGGTTTTCATTTCGTCGTGCCAGGAACGCACCACGCCCTTGCCGGCCAGCGTTTGGTCGAGCGCGTCGAGCACGGAGTCCATGGCAAAGGGGTCGGCGACACTGACGCGCAGCCCCTCGTAATTGTCGCCGAGGCGGAACAGTTTGCGGGCGTCGTTTACATGCACCAGCGCGATGCCAGCATCCACCTGGGCACCGACCTGATAGACACCGACGACGCGCAGGCGCTTGACGCGTGGAAAGGCGCCCATCGGGGTCAGTGTCATCTGCGGCAATGTCAGCAGCACCTCGTCGCCACTGACGACGTTGAGCGAGCGCGCCAGCAGACTGCCGAGAATCACCCCGTATGCGCCGCCCTGGAGCGCATCGATGCTGCCGGAAAGCATGTTCTCGCCCACCAGGGCAAAGATTCCCGCAGAGTCCGGATCGACGCCCTGAACGCTGACACCCTCGAGACGACCATGCGCCGACAGCATGCCCTCACCGTCGACATAAGGGCTCGCATCGCGCACACCGCGAATCTGGGCTAGCGCAGCAACATCGCCCTGCCAGTCGCCACGAGGGCTGTCGTAAGTAAAGGTGATGTGGGGAATGACGTTGAGGATGCGCTGTTTGATTTCCTTGTCGAAGCCATTCATCACCGACAACACGATGATCAGAGCCGCGACACCCAGCGCCATGGCGGCAAAGGAAAAAATAGAGACGAGCGAAAAAAAACCTTCTTCCTTGCGGCTGCGCACATAGCGCAGCCCGATGAACCAGGACAGATTATTGCTCATGAAATTCTGGGAAGCCCTTGAAAGAGCTGGCATTGTACACGCCTGGATGTGACATGAGCTCCAAGCTTTACGGATAAGCCGGAAATAGGAGGGATGCTGCTACGCTTCGGCTTTTGCCGTGGGCACCCGTGGGCAGTTCATGAACTGCCCCTACGGCCTACCAGTGGCATCACTGGAGTGCGCCAAGTATCAGCGCTCAGCCTCATAGGCCAGTGATTTGTCGTTCTTGTCAACCGGGCTTTCCTGCTGCTCGCACTTGTTGGGGTCGCCGCCGCAGAAATCACAGGTATAGTTGGGGTCGGCAAGTGCGGCGCCGATACCGCCACAGGAACCACTGATGGGCTTGCGGCCCGCCATTACCCCGATGGCCATGCCGCCGGCGACGAGAAGCAGAACGAAAGCGGTGATACCGCCCGTGATCAGAATATCCAACAACACTATTCGACCTCCTTCAAATAGGGTTCAAAGGCCGGGGAGAACCGTTCGATAAAGGTATCATCCCGTTTACTCAGGGTCATTATGGCAATTTCTCGTTCCTGCGCATAGCGCAGCGCCTCTTCTTCACCCTTGACCATGAGTGCCGTGGCCAGGGCGTCGGCCAGGGCACTGGAACTTGCCACCACGGTGATGGACGCAAGTGTGTGGTCGATGGGGTATCCCGTGCGCGGGTCGATGGTGTGGGAATAGCGCTTGCCATTCTTCTCGAAATAGTTGCGGTAGTCGCCTGAGGTTGCAAGCCCGGCATCGCTGATCAGCACCACGTCCTGAACCTCGCGCATGCCCGCAACGGGCCGTTCCACGGCAATTCGCCACGCTGTGCCACGGCTGTTGAGGCCGGAAAGTGCCATTTCTCCACCGACTTCCACCATATAACGGGTGAGTCCCCGCGCGCGCAGAAGTTCCCCCACCTTGTCCGCGGCGTAGCCTTTGGCGATGGCGGAAAGATCGATCGAGATATCCTTGCGCTTGGTGACCGTCAATGACTCTCTGGCAAGTTCCAGGGTCGCAAAACCCAGTGATGCGATGTGCCCGGCGATTTCTTCGGGGGACGGCACCCGATCTTCGTGAACGCTGGGCCCGAAACCCCACAGATCCACCAAGGGGCCGACGGATGGATCGAACGCGCCCTCCGAATCCAGGTGGATGTCCATGGCCAATGCCAGTACATCCATCAGCTCGGGAGAAACACCAAGAGGCTCATCGAGCGGCGCCCGATTCAAGCGGCTGAGTTCCGATTCGGGCTTGTAGGTGGACATCTTGCCGTCGATGTCCTCCAGCACCGCCCTTATCGACCCGTCCAGGTCGTCGGGTAACGGTGCGCCGTCGGCGATCACCGTCACCTGATAGGTGGTTCCCATGATCTGACCGCCGAAGAAATGGGGTTCTTCGTTCTGCGAAGAACAGCTCGCCGCCAGCAGCGCCAGCACGGCAATGAAAAACGAGGCCAAAGGCCCCGTTTTCCAAGGTTTTACGCGGGAAGCGCCGTCAACCACCGAAGTCATCGAGCAGGATGTTCTCATCCTCGACTCCCAGGTCGTGAAGCATCTTGATCACCGCGGCATTCATCATCGGCGGACCACACATGTAGTATTCGCAGTCCTCCGGTGCCGGGTGATTCTTCAGGTACTGTTCAAAGAGCACATTGTGAATGAAGCCGGTAAGGCCAGCCCAATCATCCTCCGGCTGGGGATCGGAGAGCGCCAGATGCCACTCGAAATTGGCGTTCTCCTCGGCGAGTTGGTCGTACTCTTCCGTGTAGAAGCATTCCCGCAGACTGCGCGCACCGTACCAGAACGACATCTTGCGCTTGCTGTGCAGGCGCTTGAGCTGATCGAAGATATGGGAGCGCATGGGCGCCATACCGGCACCACCACCAATGAACACCATCTCGGCATCCGTGTCCTTGGCGAAGAAATCGCCGAAGGGACCGTATACGGTAATGGTGTCGCCGGGCTTGAGATTGAACACATAGGAGGACATCTGCCCCGGGGGAATATCCTTGGCGCCGGGCGGCGGTGTGGCGATACGGATATTGAACTTGACGATGCCCCTCTCTTCCGGATAGTTGGCCATCGAGTAGGCGCGGATCACCGGCTCGGTGACCTTCGACTCCAGATTGAAGAAGCCGAAGCGTTCCCAGTCGCCGCGATATTCCTCGGCGATCTCGAAGTCCTTGAACTTGACGTGATGTGGCGGCGCCTCGAGCTGCACATAACCGCCGGCGCGGAAGTTGACGTTCTCCCCCTCCGGCAGGCGCAGCGTCAACTCCTTGATAAAAGTGGCCACGTTGGGGTTGGACTCTACAGTGCACTGCCACTGCTTGACGCCGAACACTTCATCGGGTACTTCGATCTTCATGTCCTGCTTGACCGCCACCTGACAGGCGAGGCGAACGCCTTCACGCGCCTGACGGCGATTGATGTGGGTCTCTTCCGTGGGCAGCAGATCACCGCCACCCTCAATCACCTTGCAGGTGCACTGGGCGCAGGAGCCGCCGCCGCCACAGGCCGACGACAGGAACAGTTCAGCGCCCGCCAGGGTTTGCAGCAATTTGCCACCGGCAGGCACTTCGATGGTTTTTTCGCCGTTGATCTCGATCTTCACCAGATCGGAGTTCACCAGGCGCGCACGGGCGAAGAGAATCACCACCACCAGTGCAAGGACGATGAGGGTGAACAGGACGGATGCCAGAATAATTTCACTCATTGCGATTCACGCCCTCTTAAATGTCAATGCCGCCGAAGGACATGAAGCCCAACGCCATCAGGCCCGCGGAAATGAAGACGATACCCAACCCCTGCAGCCCCGCGGGCACATCGGAATATTTGAGCTTTTCACGAATACCCGCCAGGGCAATGATCGCCAGCGACCAGCCTACGCCAGCACCAGCGCCGTAGACGACACTTTCGCCGAAGGTATACTCCCGCTCCACCATGAACAACACCGCCCCGAAAATAGCACAGTTGACGGTGATCAACGGCAGGTAGATACCCAGCGCCTGGTAAAGCGCGGGTATGTGACGATCGAGAAACATCTCGATGATCTGCACCACCGCGGCAATTACCCCGATGTAGCAAACGAGCCCCAGGAAACTGAGGTCAACATCGGCATACTGAGGACCAAGCCAGGATAGTGCGCCAGCAGCAAGGATATTGACATAGATCAGATTACTTAATGGCACCGCCACGACTAGCACCACAATTACCGCAATCGATACGCCCAGTGCTGCCTCCATTTTTTTGGAAATGGCCAGAAAGGTACACATTCCCAGAAAGAAGGCCAGTGCCATGTTCTCGATGAACACAGCGCGCACAAACAAACCAAGTAACTGCTCCATGGTCAGACCTCCTGAGCGCGGCTGTTTGGCGTGATGGTGAACTCGGGCAACTCGACCAGATTGCTCTTCCAGGTGCGCATGCCCCAGATGATCAAACCAATCACGAAAAATGCCGAGGGTGCGAGCAGCATCATGCCGTTTGGCTCGTACCAGCCGCCGTCAGCTACTTTCGGCATAAGTGTGATGCCGAACCAGGTGCCTGAACCGAATATTTCCCGAATGGTTCCCACCATCAGCAGCAGCAGGCTGTAACCAAGCCCATGACTGATCCCATCAAGCAGGCTGGGAAGGGGCGGATTTTGCATGGCGAAGGCTTCCATACGCCCGAGCACGATGCAGTTGGTCAGAATCAGTCCCACGAACACCGAGAGCTGTTTCGACAGATCATAGGCCACCGCCTTCAATACCTGGTCGACGATGATTACCGCCGACGCCGCAATGGTCACCTGAACGATGATGCGCACCGACGAAGGGATCTGACGGCGCACCAGCGAAATGAAAAAGTTACATACCGCTGTCACCAGGGTGAGACCAATACACATCACCACCGTGGTTTTCATGTTTGTGGTGACGGCAAGCGCCGAACAAATACCCAGCACCTGCACCATGATCGGGTTGTTGGTGATCAGCGGGTCAAGCAGAATCTTCTTCATGGATTGAGTAGCCATGGTTTACGCCTCCCCAGACTTCAGATTTTCGAGAAATTTGCCGTAGCCCTGTTCGCTGAACCAGTAATGCAGCATATGGTCCACGCCCCTGCTGGTGATGGTGGCGCCAGCCAGGCCATCAACCTGGTGGACTGCGTTGGGGCTGTCGGGATCAACGGTTCCCTTGAGTACTTTGATAGCCAGGGTACCGTCATCGAACAGTTCCTTGCCGACCCATTGCGCCTGCCAGCGCGGATTGTCCACCTCACCGCCCAGGCCTGGAGTCTCGGCGTGCTGATAGAAGCCGAGACCGACGATCGTGTTCAGATCGGCCTCCAGCGCGATGAAACCCCACAGGGTCGACCACAGACCGTAACCGCGAATCGGCAGAATCAGGCGATCGAGTTCTCCCTCCTTCTCCACCAGGTAGACCAGGCCATAGTTTTCGCGACGGATCAGTTTGGCCTGATCCTCCGCGGTGTCCAGTTTGATGGAAGTGGCCGGGTCGCGGGACACTTTGCGAGCATCGACCGCTTGTTCCGGCTTCATTTCATCGCTGAACTTACCCGTCTCCAGGTCAACGACCTTCGGTGTCACCTGTTCGAACTGGTCCGCCAGGGGAATACCGGGCTCATAGAGGCCGCCGATTCTCAGGATATAAATGTTGCGATCATTCTCCATTGCCTGGCGCTGTGCGGGTTTGAGCAGCACTGCGGTGGTCGCGACCACCGCCGAGCAGACCACACACAGAATGAACATGACCAGCAGTGTTCTGCCAACGGTTTCTTTACGCTCCACGGGCGAGCCTCCTCTTCACATTGGCCTGTACGACGAAGTAGTCGATCATCGGTGCAAAAAGGTTGGCAAAAAGAATTGCCAGCATCATGCCTTCAGGAAAGGCCGGGTTGACCACCCGAATCAGCACCACCATCACGCCAATCAATACCCCAAACCAGAGCTTGCCGGTATTGGTCATGGCTGCAGACACCGGGTCGGTGGCCATGAACACCATACCGAAGGCGAAGCCACCCACCACCAGGTGCCAATGCCAGGGCATCGCAAATAGAGGGTTGGTGTCGGAGCCAATGAAGTTGAACAGTGTGGACAGTGCCACCATGCCGATCATCACGCCAAGCATGATGCGCCAGGATGCAATGCGGGTGACCAGCAGAATGGCCGCGCCAATGAGAATGGCCAGTGTCGACACTTCGCCGACCGAACCCTGCATGCGGCCAAAGAAGGCGTCCAGCCAGGTCATCTGCCCCATGAGTCCCACCATGCCGTCGCTGGCCGCCACGGACAAGGCCGTGGCGCTGGTGAAGCCATCAACCGCCGTCCACACGTCGTCACCCGACATTTCCGCGGGATAGGCGAAGAACAGGAACGCGCGCCCCGCCAGTGCCGGGTTGACGAAGTTCTTGCCAGTGCCGCCAAACACTTCCTTGCCGATCACCACGCCGAAGCTGATGCCCAGCGCGACCATCCACAGCGGCATGTCCGGCGGACAGATCAGTGCAAACAGAATGGAAGTGACGAAGAAGCCCTCGTTGACTTCGTGGCCCCGCACCGTGGCAAACAGTACTTCCCAGAAACCGCCGACGATGAAGGTCACGGCATAAATGGGAATGAAGAACGCCGCGCCATACCAGAAGCAGTCCCAGAGGCTGCCGGGGTCGTGGCCGGCCACCAGGCTGATCAGGAAGCCGTGCCAGCCTTCGGCGGAGGTCACACCCGTCGCGGCCATGGCGGTGTTGGCCTGGAAGCCGAGGTTGTACATACCGTAGAACATGGCGGGAAAGGCCGCCAGCCACACGGTGATCATGACCCGTTTCAGGTCGATGCCGTCACGGACGTGGGCGGCATTCTTGGTCACATCCGGCGGCGAGTAGAGCATGGTGTCGAGCGCCT
>CAYXXZ010000024.1:0-33855 GCA_964469165.1 uncultured Porticoccaceae bacterium | reverse complement strand
ACTGGCTGGGTGAGATCTACCTGCTGCAAAACAATCTCCCCGAGGCCGAGAAGGCATTTGCGGCGGTGATGACAAACTTCCCGGCGCATCGCAAGTCGCCGGATGCCATGTTCAAGCTGGGCCGTGTCTATCACTTGCAGGGCCAGAACGACAAGGCGAAAGAACTGCTCGGCAAGGTCGCGGCAGGCAATTCCAACGCGGCTTCCCTCGCCCGCGCCTACCTCGACGACAACTTCTGATTGATGGGCGCGGTCAGATTGCTGGCCGCGCCGCGCTCACCTCATGTCCGCTGAAAGCCTGAAAATCACCGAGATCTTTTATTCCCTGCAGGGCGAGACCAGTACCGTGGGCTTGCCCACGGTTTTCGTGCGCCTCACCGGCTGCCCGCTGCGCTGTGTGTATTGCGATACCGCCTATGCATTTCACGGCGGTGAGCGCATGACGCTGGATGCCATCGTGGCCGAAGTAAAGCGCCTGAGCGCGCCCTGGGTGACGGTGACCGGCGGCGAGCCACTTGCGCAGAAAGATTGCCGGAAGCTGCTCACAAGGCTCTGTGACGCGGGTTTCAATGTGTCTCTGGAAACCAGTGGCGCCATGGATATCGAAGGTGTCGATGACCGGGTTGCGGTGATTCTCGATCTCAAGACACCGGGCTCGGGCGAGGTTGCACGCAATCTCTACGACAATGTGCGCTACCTGAAGGCCATCGATGAAATCAAGTTCGTCATCAGCGATCGCCGCGATTACGACTGGGCGCGGGTCAAGATCGACGAGCACGACCTCCTGGCAAAAGTGAAGAATGTGCTGTTTTCGCCGGTGTTCGGTGCGCTGCCGCCGCGCGATTTGGCGGACTGGCTGGTCGCCGATCGCATACCGGTGCGAATGCAACTGCAACTGCACAAGATTCTCTGGAACGACGAGCCGGGACGTTAAAGGTGGAGGTTTCGGCAATGGTTGTTGAAATGCAGGCCGCTGTTCCGGGTGAGGTGACCTGAGCTATAAGCTGTAAGCTCTAAGTTAAACGCTGGCAGAACTCCGCTCTTCCGTGTTCTGGCTTACAGCTTATGGCTCAACCAAACTTCCGGCTTATGTGTAATATCCTTCGTTTTTTCCGCAGCGTGCCCTCCTCGCGGCCAGGTTGCGGCGCAACACTTGATTGGTAACAGAACAATGACTTCTCTCGATCGCAACGCCGTAATACTGGTCTCGGGTGGCCTGGATTCCGCAACGGTGCTGGCCATCGCGCGCGACGCGGGCTATCGCTGTCACACCCTGAGCTTCGATTACGGTCAGCGTCATCGCGCCGAACTCGCCGCCTCCGAGCGCGTCAGCCGGGCGCTGGGCGCGGTCGAGCACAAAACCCTGGCCATCGACCTGCGCGCCATCGGCGGCTCGGCACTCACCGACGACGACATTGCCGTGCCGGAGGACGCCGCACCGGATCAAAGCATTCCCATCACCTACGTGCCAGCGCGCAACACCGTGTTTCTCTCCATCGCCCTCGGCTGGGCCGAGGTGCTGCATGCCGGAGATATCTTCATTGGTGTCAACGCCGTCGATTACTCGGGCTACCCGGATTGCCGTCCGGCATTTATCAGTGCCTTCGAGGTGATGGCGAATCTGGCCACGAGGGCGGGTATGGAAGGTGATACGTTGCGTATACACGCGCCGCTGATGGATATGAGCAAGGCGGACATCATCCGCCGCGGTATCGCGCTGGGTGTCGATTACGCCATGACGGTGTCCTGTTACCAGGCCGACACGGCGGGGTGGGCCTGCGGTCATTGCGACAGCTGTCGCCTGCGGCGCCAGGGTTTTGCCGAAGCGGGCGTCGCCGATCCAACGGAATATTACAGATAGAGGAATTTTTTTGTTGACGAGAGAAAAAAAATAAGTAACATGTGCGCCTCTTCGGGTCGTTAGCTCAGTCGGTAGAGCAGTTGGCTTTTAACCAATTGGTCGCTGGTTCGAATCCAGCACGACCCACCAGTACGAGTTTCTAGTTGTCTACGGATATCTACGAAACAGCAGAGAAACCCGCTTTTAGCGGGTTTTTTTGTCTCTGCGTGTCTACACTCATCTCTCCTTATATTTGGTCTTCCTGTATCCCGCTGTGTACATTGCCAGAAAATTAGAACTCAGGGAGACAAGCGTTCGGGCATCAAACTCAGATCACCGAGTGTACGTTGCGGCATAAATGCCAACAGACCCTGGAGATTCCAACTCGACAAGCAACGTCTCGAACAGGTTGTCGTCGCCATTCAGGTTTCTTCGAAGGTTTTGCCAGGCGGATCGACGCCGCTCTGCCAGCAGGTTGGCGATGTCCTGCAATCCCTCGACGCTATCCCGAGGGCTTTGCCCATCTTCTCTGAAAGGCGCTCCTGCCGGCTCTCCGTAAAGTGCCGTCGTCGTTGTTGCCAGTGTAATGGTAGCCATATGGCAATCCTGTATTTCACCCAGCAGGTCCTGGATGGTTGTCAGCGGGGCGATGATCCGCCGTTTCAGCGGTTTTGAATGACACAGGGGTTCCAGCAGATAGCGCAAGCGCTTCCCGGCGATGCGCGCCTCGTGGCAGAGAGTTTCGTCGGGATGGCTGCGCAGCGCATCCACCAGGCTGGAAAATATTGCTAGAGAGGTTTGAATTTTCTCCTGGGCCACGAGGCCAAAGGGGGTGTTGTCGGATAGGTCGAGTGGCAGGCCCTTGCGCAGACGCCTGCGCAGCTTCGTGAAGCGCTTGCGAAGTTTGGCGTTGCCAGCATCTGGAAGAGGCTCGCGCAGGTGTCGAGACAGTGCAGCAAACACTGCCGTACTTTGCACATTGGCAGGCAATGATTCCAGCCAGACCAGCGTCACATCATTGTCCCGGGAAGTGTTGGTCAACGCCATCAGGCGGCGCAGACGCTTGCGGTTTTTCCTGCAATGGGCCGGCAGCCATTCCGGGTAGGCCGAGATCAGGGCGCGGCTGCGGCGCAGGGCAACCCTGAGGGCGTGCAGGGCATCGGCACGATTTTGCCCGTCCAGTCGTCGCGCTGCTTTTTTGCCCTGGCGCAGATAGGCTTCGAGCAGGTGAGCCACGGCCCTGTGCGCGGGCAGCGCGGTGAGCTGTTGCGATGTATTCATGGTTCGACAGTTGCGCTATGGTTGTAGACCTGTGAAAGACTTCTAAGTGTAGGTCAGCGTTGGGACAACGCCTCACTGGGCGGGGACATAACAATTTTATGGAAAGCAGATGGTATTTTTTCGTTGGTGATATTTTCGCCAACCTGGTCGTCGGAGTCGTTGCAGGTGTCGCCTGCTGGTTGCTGGTCGGCCCCGCCTGGAACATGTGGCTTGCCATGATCATCGCCATGGCGCTTGGTATGCTGGTGGCGGGGTTGCTTTTCATACCCTTCAGCATTCTTTTTGGCGCCATGGAAGTGATGGTGCCCACCATGCTGTCCGGCATGCTTGCCGGTATGGTGGTGGGCATGTGGTGTGCCATGAGCGCGGTGTCGCTGAGCGGTGCGGTGTTGGTCGGTGGCGCCAGTGGCCTGGTGGGGCTCGCTATCGTGTGGGGATTCCATCTCATCTTGCGGGGCAGGGTTGAGCTGGCGCGCGGGGATCGGTGATGGATATTCAGACGCAACGAAAGTGGAACCGCGCGGCGAAGAATTTCGATCTGATGGCGTCGAAGGGTGCGGAATGGCGCTGGGCACCGCAGAAGCGGGCTTTGTTTTCACGCATGGAGGGGGGCATATTGTTTCTGGCGCTGGGTACAGGCCTCGATATCGCCGCCTTTCCACCGGGGAAGACCATTACTGCCATCGATATCAGCCCGCGTATGCTGGCCCTGGCACAGGCGCGGGTCGAAGCCTATCCCGGTACGATCACCACACATATGATGGACGTGCATGATATGCCGTTTGCGGAAGCGAGCTTCGATCAGGTTTTCACTTCCTGCACGTTCTGCTCGGTGCCCGATCCGGTAGCCGGCCTGCGGGCGCTGCGCCGCGTACTCAAGCCCGGCGGTGAGCTGTTCATGTTCGAGCACACCGGCAGCCACTGGTTTCCCTTCAACGTGATGATGCACTTGATGACATTCATGTCGAAAAAGATCGGCCCGGCCATGAATCGAGACACCGTCGCCAACGTGCGGGCAGCGGGGTTCGAGATCGTCGAGGTCGAGAACATTTTTCTCGATGTGGTGAAGACGATCCGGGCGGTCAGGCCTTGTTGATAGCAATGAGTTACAGCCATGCGTGAGGCGGAGCGAGCTGTAAGCCATAAGCTTTAAGCAAGCACCTTGGAAGAACTGCGTTCTGGCAGAGTTCAGCTTAAAGCTTATGGCTCGCGACGACTCGTGCGCGCGCAGCGAATCAGAGCTTTTTCGCCTTTTCCATCATTTCGCTGACCTGCTGCAGGCGCGCATCCAGCATGGCGCTTTCACGAAAATCCTGCTGCACGAGCCGCTTGGCGTAGGTGAGCTGGTCCTTGGCCTTGTCATAGACGCCGATGAGAATGAAGTATTCGGCGCGGGCCTTGTGTACGCCGACGATATCGCCGGCGAGACCGCTGGTTTCCGCGAGCTGGAACCACACATCCGGGTCTGTGGGGCGCTGCTTGCTGAGCTTCTCCAGAACGCGCTCCGCCCCCTGGTATTTGCCACTCTTGAGCAGCGCTTCCGCCTTGTAGCGCTGCAGCGCGTAGTTATTGCCATGCAGCGACTCGAGAGATTCGATGCGCTCGATGGCGTTGATGTACTTGCCGCTGTTGATATCGAGGCTCACCGCGGCAAGCTGCAGGACGATGTTCCCGGGTTGTTCTTCGAGTAGTGGCGCAAGGGTTTTCCGGGCTGCGTCATGGTTGCCCTGCCGGGAATAGGCGAGGGCCAGGCCGTAGCTGGCGCCGCTTCTCGACGTGGTCACGCCGTCCAGTTCGCTTCTGAAGCGCTGCACGGATTTGGCAGCGTTGGCGTCGATCCAGATCAGCGAGCGCGCCCGCATGAAGTCATATTCGGGGCGGCGCGGGTATTGGCGTGCGGGGTAATTGTTGATGCGGGCCCTGGCATCGGCAACCCGGGATTCGGTGAGGGGGTGGGTGAGCAGAAATTCCGGCGGGCGCCGACCGGTGTAGCGCGTGGCGGCCAGCATGCGCTCGAACATGGCCGACACCGCGGAGGGGTCGCGCCCGGATTTGTACAGCGTCTGCATGCCGATACGGTCTGCTTCCTGTTCGTTCTGGCGACTGTAGCGCAGGCTGCTCTCGAGCGCCGCCGCCTGCGTTGCGGTCATCGCCGCCATCCCCGCGTCGCCGCCAACGGTAGCCGCGAGAATGATGCCCGCCAGCAGGCCGGCCATGGTGCCGATGGAACTCGCCTTGCGCGTTTCGAGGCTGCGCGCGAAATGGCGCTGGCTCAAATGGGCAAGTTCGTGGGCGAGCACGGACGCCAGCTGGTGCTCGTCCTCCGCATAGCGAAACAGGCCGGTGTGGACGCCGATCACCCCGCCTGGTACCGCGAATGCGTTCATGGTGGGGTTGTTGATCACTATCAGCTCGAGACGATGATCGTTGAGTTCGCTGTGCCGTGACAACTCGTAGGTGAGATTTTCCACATACTGCTGCAACTCGGGGTCGTCCAGGGTGCGCACCCTGGCGCGGAACGCGGCGAGCCAGGCGCGCCCCAGTTCATATTCCTGACTCGGAGAAATCGTCGAGGAGGTGGTGTCGCCCAGCACCGGCAGATTGAAATCGTTGGCCTCGACTGCCGCGGCGCCAAGCGCGAGAGCACCGAGCAGCAGCGCGGAGCGCAACAGGAAAGTGAGTGAGCGGCAAATGGGCTGGTTACTCCGGGTGGTGGCAACGGCGAAAGTGTAGCGGGTTTGTGATCGGGATGTCACAGGTTCCACGGCTCAGCCATGAGACAGTCGCGGCCGCGCTTGGTTCCGCCAGGCAGCGCTGAACTCGGCGGCGTGCGGGCGGTCTATCCTGCCGTTGCCGCGTTCGCAGCGCCATCGATTTACCCCGCCGCCCGACACAGGTACAGTGCCCGGCGAGGTGCGCGCTGCGCACACGCTGTCGTCAAGGATCCCCGGTTTCAGCAAAGGACCATAGCCACCATGTCACGCCGTTTGTTGTCGTTGTTCGTCGTCGCCCTGCTCGTTCTGCAAGGCTGCTCTCCCGCTAGCGAAAATCACCCGCCTGTCGCAAATGCGGCGGATGCCGTCCAGGAACGGGCGGCACCCTGGTATGTCGCGTCGGATGATCCGGCATCGGCGGTGGAGGTGCTGAAAAGCCCCGCGGATGATCGGTCGTACCGCTATTTCACCCTCGACAATGGTCTCGAGGTGCTGCTGGTGTCCGATTCGGCTGCCGACAAGGCGGCGGCGTCACTGAGTATCGATATCGGCAGTTTCGAGAACCCCCCGGAAAGGGAGGGGCTCGCCCATTTTCTCGAGCACATGCTGTTTCTGGGCACCGACAAATACCCGGAGCCCGGCGAGTACCAGGCTTTCATCAGTGAGCACGGCGGCACCTTCAATGCCTATACCAGCCTGGAGGAGACCAATTATTTCTTTGATGTGGACAGCCAGCACCTGATGGCCGCGCTCGATCGCTTTGCGCGTTTTTTCGTGGCGCCGCTTTTCAATCCGGAATATGTCGATCGCGAGCGCCACGCGGTGGACTCCGAGTATCAGCTGAAGATCAAGGACGATTCGCGCCGCGAGTGGGACGTGCTGGCAGAAATTGCCAATCCGGAGCACCCGTTCTCGCGTTTCTCGGTGGGCAATCTGGAGACCCTGCAGGACTCGCCGGAAAATCCGTTGCGCGACGAATTGCTGGATTTCTACGAGCAGTATTATTCGGCATCGCGCATGAAGCTGGTGGTGCTTGGCAAGGAATCGCTGGACGACTTGCAGCGGGCCGTGGCCGACAGGTTCGCGGACGTGCCGCACCCCGAGCTGACCTTGCCCGACGATGAGATACCGCTGTTCACCCGCGAGCTGCCGGTGAAGGTGAGCCTGCGCCCCGAAAAGGAACTGCGACAGCTGAGCTTTTTGTTCCCCATGCCGGGCCTTGCCGAGCACTGGCGCAAGAAGCCCATCGAGTATCTTTCACACCTCATTGGTCACGAAGGTGAAGGCAGCCTTTTGCAAAGCTTGAAGGCGCGAGACCTGGCCGAGGGCCTGAGTGCGGGGCCGGTGTACGACAGCCGTCGGGGCGCGCTGTTCGCCGTTCAGATCAGCCTGACCCCGAAAGGTGTGGCGCGGGACGAAGAGGTGAGCCGCGATTTCTTTCGCTGGCTCGAGCTGATCCGCAGCGAAGGTATCGAACAATGGCGCTACGACGAAGTGGCGCGTCTTGCCGAGCTGAGGTTCCGCTTCGCCGAAAAACAATCGCCCATGGGCTACGTCTACCGTCTCAGCAACAACCTCCATCACTTGGCGCCAGCGGATATTCTGCGCGGCAATTATCTGTATGAGGTCTTCGATGAAGCCCTCATCGAACGCTACGCGAGCTATCTGCGGCCCGACAACCTGGTGGTGACGCTGGTCGCGCCGGATGTGGAAACCGATCGCACATCCCGTCTCTACAGTGCGCCCTACGCGGTGGAGCCGGTCGATGCCGCGAATTTCTCCGCCGATACCGGCGTTGCTCTCAGCCTGCCGGCGCGCAACCCCTATATTGCCGGGAACCTGGTGGTTCATCAGCCCGCCGAGGCGTCGCCGGTGCCGGTCCGTTCCGAGGCCATCGCGTCGCTCTGGCACTATCCGGACAGCCAGTTCCAGACTCCGAAGGGCTACTTCGAGGCGCGTATCGCGCTGCCGGTGGATGTGGGGCTGGAGCAGGCGGCAACGCTCGAATATCTGTTGGCGGTGGTGGAGGATCAACTGAATTCGGAAGCCTATCCGGCGATGCTGGCCGGCCTCGGTTTTGGTTTCTCTACCTGGGAGAAGGGCTTTCTTATCACTCTTACCGGTTACAGCGAGAAGCAGCCGGTCCTGCTGGCTTCCGTTCTCGACGCACTGAAGAACCCCGATTGGGATGAGACGCGACTGCAGCGGATCAAGACATCCCTGATCAGGGAGCTGCGCAATACCACGCGCGAGTGGCCTTTGCGGCAACTGCTGTACCAATTGCCGCCCTTGCTGACGGAAAGCTGGCCGCCGCTGGCGAAAGCCGAGGTTCTTGAAGGGGTGACCGTGCAGCAGTTGCGGGCTTTCCACAGCCAGATCATCGCGGGAGGCCAGGGACGCCATTACGCGGGTGGCAACTACAGCGAGCAAGAAGCGCAGGTGCTGGCGGCTGCTGTCATCGACGCCCTCGCACTCGGCGGTGACCGCGTGTCACGGGCGCTCGAAGTCCGCGATCTGGCGCGCCGCGAGGTGCTGCCGGTGGTGCGCTATCCTGTCGATCACAACGATAGCGCCGCCGTTCTCTATATCCAGGGTGATGGCGATAGCCTGGAAGAGCGGGCGCTGTTCTCCCTGCTCAACAATATTCTGCAGGCGCCGTTCTACAACACACTGCGTACCGAAAAGCAGTTGGGATATGCGGTGGGCAGTAGCTTCTATCCCCTGCGGCGCGTGCCGGGTGCGCTGTTCTACGTGCAATCCCCCAAGGTGGATGCGGATGCGTTGAGAAAGGAAATCGATGGCTTTCTGGCGACGTTCAGCACCACCGTGGCCGCCCTCGATGAAGAGGGCCTGAACCGCTACCGCCAGTCGGTGCTGGCGAACATCGAAGAAAAGCCGCGCAACATCAATCAGCTGGCAGCGCGCCATCTGGAGTCCCTCAACCTGGGTTACGAGAATTTCGACTTCCGCCCGCGTCTGGCCGAGGCTTTGCGCGCAGCCACCAGGGAGCAGGTAGTGTCAAGCTACGAGCACAGCATCAACGGGGCGCGCGCCGGACTCTGGCTGCTGACTGGCGGTGACGAGGAGGATCGCGGCAAGCTCGACGAAGCTGCCTTCGAAGGCGTTTTCTCCCATCCCGAATGAGAGTGGTGTAGAAGCCTGCCTGCAGGCGACCGTTACCGTGCGTCCCGATGGTATATCGCCTGCAGGCAGGCTCATGTATAGGCAGACTCAGTGCTTTTTGGTACAAAGTACCAATTAATTTGAAACATCGTATTAATTGAGATTGTCTGCTAGTATTTGAAACAAACCACAACCACGGCGGTGCAAGTACCATGGATCACTCGCAGGATATTGACCCGCAAGAAACACAGGAGTGGCTCGAAGCCCTGGAATCCGTCATCCGCTTCCAGGGTCAGGAGCGCGCAGGATTCCTCGTCAAGCAGCTGCTCGACCGCGCAGCGGCCGATGGAATTCCCACCCCTGACGCCATCACTACACCCTTCCGCAACACCATCCCCGCCGCGCGCGAGAAGCGCATGCCCGGCGACTTGTTCATGGAGCGCCGCATTCGCTCGCTGATCCGCTGGAATGCCCTGGCGATGGTGATGCGCGCCAACAAAAGCGACGGCCTGGGCGGGCATATCGCCACTTTCTCGTCCGCGGCCACGCTGTACGACATCGGCTTCAATTACTTCTTCCGCGGCCGCAACGAAGAGCATCTCGGCGATTTGGTGTACTTCCAGGGTCACAGTTCGCCCGGTATCTATGCCCGCTCCTACCTGGAGGGGCGCATCGACGAGGAGCAACTCGAAAATTTCCGCCGCGAGGTGGATGGCAAGGGGCTGTCGTCCTATCCACATCCCTGGTTGATGCCGGACTATTGGCAATTCCCCACGGTGTCGATGGGGCTTGGCCCCATCCAGGCGATCTATCAGGCCCACATCATGCGCTATCTCTCGGCGCGCGGTCTGGTGCCCCGGGGCGACCGCCAGGTATGGTGCTTCATCGGCGACGGCGAATGCGATGAGCCGGAAACCCTGGGTGCGATTTCCCTGGCGGGGCGCGAGCGCCTCGAGAATCTCAATTTCGTCATCAACTGCAACCTGCAGCGCCTGGATGGCCCGGTGCGCGGCAACGGCAAGATCATCCAGGAGCTGGAAGGGGTCTTCAAGGGCGCCGGCTGGGACGTCATCAAGGTGCTCTGGGGACGGCTCTGGGATCCCTTGTTTGAACAGGATGTCCACGGCCTGTTGCAGGCGCGCATGGATGAGGTTTGCGACGGCGAGTTGCAGAACTGCAAGAACAACGGCGGGGCCTACACCCGCGAGCATTTCTTCGGCAAGTATCCGGAACTGCTGGAAATGGTCGAGGGCATGAGCGACCGCGATATCCAGTATCTCAACCGCGGTGGCCACGACCCCTACAAGGTCTACGCAGCCTACGCCGCCGCGATGGAAAATACCGGCAAGCCGACGGTGATTCTCGCCATGACCGTGAAAGGCTACGGCATGGGCGCGGCGGGTGAGGCGGCCAACGACACCCACTCGGTGAAAAAGCTCGATATTGAAAGTTTGCGCAATTTTCGCGACCGCTTCGGCATTCCCATTCCCGATGACAGGCTGGAGAAAGTGCCGTACTACCGGCCGCCGCCGGAAAGTCCGGAAATCATCTACATGAAGCGCCGCCGCGAGGCGTTGGGCGGGCACCTGCCAGCCCGGCAGTCCGACTTCAAGGCGCTGGAAATACCGCCACTCGATACCTTCGAGAAGCTGCTCGAGGGCAGCGGTGAGCGGGAAATTTCCACCACGATGGTATTCGTGCGCGTTCTCACAGCCCTCGTCAAGGACAAGAAAATCGGTGCGCGGGTGGTGCCCATCGTACCCGATGAGGCGCGTACCTTCGGGATGGAAGGCATGTTCCGCCAGCTTGGCATCTACTCTTCGCAGGGGCAGAAGTACATTCCCCACGATCACAATCAGATCATGTATTACAAGGAAGACAAGCAGGGACAGATTCTCGAAGAAGGCATCACCGAGGCCGGGGCCATGTCGGCCTGGATTGCGCTCGCCACCGCCTACAGCAATTACGACTGCCCGATGGTGCCGTTTTTCATTTACTACTCGATGTTCGGCTTCCAGCGCGTTGGCGATCTCGCCTGGGCCGCGGGCGATGCCCAGGCGCGGGGCTTCATGATCGGCGCCACTTCCGGGCGCACCACACTGAATGGCGAGGGCCTTCAGCACCAGGACGGTCACAGCCACATCCTCGCCAATACCATTCCCAACTGCCGCACCTACGATCCAACCTTCGGTTATGAGGTGACGATTATCATCCAGGACGGCCTGCGGCGCATGTACGGCGAGAAGGAAAACTGCTTCTACTACATCACCACCATGAACGAGAACTACCTCCACCCGCCGATGCCCGAGGGCGCGGAGGAGGGCATCGTGCGCGGCTGCTACCTGCTTCGTGAAGGTGGCAAAACCGCCAGGAACGGCTTGCGTGTGCAGTTGCTCGGTTCCGGCACCATCCTCAACGAGGTCATCGCCGCGGCGGACATTCTCAAGAAGGATTACAAGGTGGAAGCGGATATCTGGAGCGCCACCAGTATCAATGAGTTGGCGCGGGACGGCCAAACCGTGGCGCGTTGGAACATGCTCCATCCCGATGAGGAAGAGCGCGAGCCCTATATCACCCAGCTGCTGGCTGGCCGCGAAGGGCCCTTCGTGATGGCGACCGACTATATGAAGAACTACGGCGAACAGCTGCGCTCCTTCGTGCCCGGCGATTACTACGTGCTGGGTACCGATGGTTTCGGCCGCAGTGACTCGCGCAGCAAGCTGCGCGATTTCTTCGAGGTGGATCGCCGCTACGTGGTGCTGGCCGCACTCACCGGTCTGGCTCGTCAGGGGCGCGTCGAAAAAGACCTGCTGGTGCGCGCCATCGACGATCTGGGTATCAATCCTGAAAAGGCCAACCCCCTTTACGCCTGAGGACTGAGACATGGCAGTGGAAACAATAAAAGTCCCGGACCTCGGCGGCGCCGAGGCGGTGGAAGTCATTGAAATCAGCGTGGCACCCGGTGACGAAATCCGGCCGGAAGACACGTTGCTGGTGCTGGAATCCGACAAGGCCACCATGGATGTGCCCTCGCCAGTGGCGGGCGTCGTCAAGAAAATCCTGGTCAAGCTGGGGGATTCCGTCTCCAGTGGCAGCGCCATCGTCGACGTGGAAGTGGAGGGCGACGATGCGAAGCCCGAGATAGCCGAGTCCGAGCCTGAAAACGAGGTGGCGGAGGCGCCACAGCCTGCTGCGGATGCAAAGCAGGCGCCCCCAGCGGACAAGGCTGCCGCGAAGAAGCCGGCAGAGGACAGGCCGCAAGGCGGCACCAGCGAGCAAACCGTGAAGCTGCCCGATCTGGGCACCACGGATGAGGTGGATGTGATCGAGCTCGCGGTGGCTGCCGGCGATGAGATCGCGGAAGGCCAGGCGTTGATGACGCTGGAGGGCGACAAGGCGGCGATGGACGTGCCGAGCCCCTACGCCGGCAAGCTGGTGAAGCTGCTGGTGGAGAGCGGTGCCAAGGTCAAAAGCGGTGATGCGGTTGCGGTCATCGAGGTGACCGCGGCGGCACCCGCGCAGAAAAATGCCAGCGATGAGGGCACGTCGCAGGCTCCGCAGAAAAAGGCGGCGGAGGACAAGGCCCCGGAGCAAAAGGCTGGGCAAGCGGCGCAGCAGGAACAGTCCGACAGCGCTGCGCGCGACGTAGCCGGGGTGATGCTCGGTGAGCCGGAGGCGCCTGCGGCAAACGTCTATGCGGGGCCGGTGGTGCGCCAGTTTGCGCGTGAGCTGGGCGTGGATCTGCGCAATGTGGAGGGTTCCGGTACCAAGGGCCGTATCCAGAAGGAGGATGTTCAGGCCTATGTGAAAGCGGCGCTGGAAACACACGAGAAGGAGCGCGAGCCAGGTTCCGTCGGGGCAGGTATCCCCGCGGTGCCCGACGTCGATTTCTCCCAGTTTGGTGAGGTCGAAGAGATTCCTCTCGACAAGATCGCACGCCTGACGGCCGCCAACATGGTGCGCAACTGGCTCAACGTGCCGATGGTGACCCAGTTCGACGACGCGGACATCACGGAAATGGAAGCGTTTCGCGCATCGCTGAAGGCGGAATCGGAAAAGCGCGGCGTCAAGCTCACGCCGGTGGCCTTCATCATGCTGGCTTGCGCGCGCTTGTTGCGGGATCACCCGGTGCTCAACCGTTCCTGGCATTCGAGCGGCGAGAAGGTCATCCAGAAAAAATATATCCATATCGGCATGGCGGTGGACACGCCGCGCGGTCTGCTGGTGCCGGTGGTGCGCGATGCGGACAAAAAAGGACTCTTCGAGTTGGCGGCCGACATCGCCGCGCTCGCGGAAAAGGCGCGCACCGGCAAATTGACTGGCGCCGACATGCAGGGTGGCAGCTTTACCATTTCCAGCCTGGGGGCGATCGGCGGACGCGGCTTCACGCCCATCGTCAATGCGCCGGAAGTGGCCATCCTGGGCGTCTCGCGTGCCGCGACGCGACCGGTCTGGACAGGCTCGGGGTTCGAGCCCCGGCAAGTACTGCCGCTCAGCCTGAGCTACGATCATCGCGTCGTCAACGGGGGCGATGGCGGCAGGTTCTTTACCGCACTCGTCGAGTATCTATCCGATATCCGCCGCTTCCTGTTGTAACCGCTCCCGCCAGGTTTTTGTGCAATGTGGCGGGGTCGGCGCTGCATTGGGCAAAAGCTTGGCCATCCTGCTCCACATAACAAAATGAAAATGCAAACAAGAGGGTTTTTTGTTTGCATTTTCGATGCAATTCCCCTTGTTTTCTGGGGGTTTTCCTTGTGCCGCGCGCGACTATCGTATTTGCTTGTGGTGTCAGTTTTTGGTTAAATTGGACCATTTAACGTGGCCCTGTGTGGGCCGTTTTCAAGTCTGTGCCGCAGTCCGTTTTCGGGGAGTTGTTTTTTGAATCCGACAAATGTCAAAGATCCAGAGTACTTTCACAAGGTCATCGATTGTCAGTACGCCTGCCCCGCTCATACGCCGGTGCCGGAGTACATTCGCCTGATCGCTCAGGGGCGCTACGATGATGCTTATATCATCAACTGGGAGTCGAACGTATTTCCCGGTGTTCTCGGTCGCACCTGCGACAGACCCTGCGAGCCGGCCTGCCGCCGCGGCCGTGTCGACGAAGAGCCCGTGGCCATCTGCCGGCTCAAGCGCGTCGCCGCCGACAACAAGGACGACGCCAGCATCGACCGCCGCCTGCCCAGGAAGGCTGCTGCCAGAAATGGCAAGAAAGTAGCGCTGGTTGGCGCCGGTCCCGCGTCTCTCACGGTGGCCCGCGACTTGGCGCCCCTGGGATATGAATTGCATATCTACGATGCGCAGAGCAAGGGCGGCGGTTTCATGCGCAGCCAGATTCCGTCGTTCCGCCTGCCCGAAGAAGTGCTGGACCAGGAAGTCGACTACATCCTGCGCATGGGCCCCACGGTGCAGTTCGACACCTACGTGGACAGTCTCAAATCCCTGCTCGACAAGAACTATGACGCCATTTTCGTCGGATCGGGCGCGCCGCGCGGTCGCGACCTGAAGAATCTGCCCGGCCGCGAAGAGGCGGATGCCAACATCCACATCGGTATCGACTGGCTCGCCAGTGTGGCATTCGAGCACACCGCCACCATCGGCAAGCGCGTCATCGTGCTCGGTGGCGGCAACACCGCCATGGATTGCTGCCGTACCGCCCGCCGCCTCGGCGGCGAGGACGTCAAGGTCATCGTGCGCAGCCCCTTCCAGGACATGAAGGCATCTCCCTGGGAGAAGGAAGATGCCATGCACGAAGACATTCCCATCATCGACAACCATGTTCCCAAGGAATTCGTGGTCGAGGACGGCAAGCTGGTGGGTATGCGCTTCGAAAAGGTCGAGGCCGTCTACGACGACGAGGGCCGCCGCTCCCTGGTGCCCACGGGTGAAGACCTGGCATTCTACCCCTGCGATGCGGTGCTCATGGCCATTGGCCAGGAGAACGCCTTCCCCTGGATCGAGCGCGATATTGGCATCGTCTTCGACAAGTGGGGCTTGCCGGTGCTGGACAAGACCACGTTCCAGTCTTCCAACCCGAAGGTGTTTTTCGGCGGAGACGCCGCATTCGGACCCGAGAACATCATCACCGCGGTGGCTCATGGCCACCAGGCTGCGATTTCCATCGACCTGTTCTGTGACGGCAAGAGTGTCGCCGAGCGCCCGGCGCCTGGTACCAATCTGGTCAGCCAGAAAATGGGTATCCACGAGTGGAGCTACGACAGCCAGGTGGATGACGACGATCGCTACAAGGTACCTCTCGCCGACAAGGCCACGGCGCTCGGCAACCGCAAGGTGGAAGTGGAGCTGGGTTTCGATCTGGCGACCGGCTACCGGGAAGCGCTGCGCTGTCTCAACTGTGATGTGCAGACCGTATTCACGGATGCCCGCTGCATCGAGTGCGATGCCTGTG
Source organism: uncultured Porticoccaceae bacterium (assembly GCA_964469165.1). Lineage (GTDB taxonomy): Bacteria > Pseudomonadota > Gammaproteobacteria > Pseudomonadales > Porticoccaceae > CAYXXZ01. The sequence goes on along the minus strand of CAYXXZ010000024.1, from coordinate 18,489 downwards.
TGGATATCTGTCCCACGGATTGCATCAACTTTATCGATAACGGCCCCGAGGAGGATCTGCGCCAGAGGCTCAGGGCGCCTGCCGACAACGAGGAACAACCCTTGTATGTGTCCGGCGCGTTGAAAACCGGTCGCGTGATGGTGAAAGACGAGAACGTCTGCCTCCACTGCGGGCTGTGCGCGGAGCGTTGTCCCACGACTGCCTGGGACATGCAAAAATTCCTCTATGAAGTGACCAAGGCTGCACCCCTATGCTGAATTCAGAAAGCCCGCGTATCGAATCCGTCAACGATTTCGTCATACGCTTTGCCAATGTCAACGGCACCGGCTCGGCCAGTGCCAACAACATGTTTGCCAAGGCGGTGTTTCGCATGGGGATTCCCGTGTCCCCGAAGAACATCTTTCCGTCCAATATCCAGGGCCTGCCCACCTGGTACGAAGTGCGGGTGAGCGAGAAGGGTTATCTCGGCAGCCGCGGTGGCGTGGACGTGATGGTGGCCGTCAACCCGCAGAGCTTCAAACAGGATGTGGAGTGTCTGGAGCCGGGTGGCTATTTCATCTACGACAACACCAAACCGCTGGATCTGCGCTATCACCGCGACGGCATCAACTACATCGGCATTCCTCTGACCGAGATCTGTCGCCGCGAATACAGCGATCCCAAACAGCGTCAGCTGTTCAAGAACGTGATCTATGTGGGTGCGCTGTCGGCGCTGCTGGAGCTGGAGTTCGATGTGCTCAAGGAGCTCATCGGCGAGCAGTTCAGGGGCAAGGAAAAATTGGTGGCGCCGAACATTCACGCCCTCGAGCTGGGCTATCAGTATGCGTCCGAGAATTTCAAGTGTCCTATCGGCGTGCGTCTGAAACGCAGCGACAAGACCGGCAATGCCATCCTTATGGAAGGCAACGACGCTCTGGCGCTTGGCTGTGTCTACGGCGGTGCGACCGTTGCCGCCTGGTACCCGATCACGCCCTCGACGTCGGTGGTGGATTCCTTCGAGAAATACGCCAACCGTCTGCGCATCGATCCGGGTACGGGTGACAAGAAATTCGCCATTGCCCAGGCCGAGGACGAGCTCGCCGCCATGGGTATGGTGGTGGGTGCGAGCTGGAACGGGGCGCGTGCCTTTACGGCAACCTCGGGCCCCGGCGTCTCGCTGATGAGTGAGTTCCTGGGGCTGGCCTATTTCGCGGAAGTGCCCGTGGTGCTGGTGGACGTGCAGCGTGCCGGCCCCTCCACGGGAATGCCGACCCGCACCCAGCAGTCCGACCTGTTCGCCGCCGCCTATGCGTCGCACGGCGATACCAAGCACGTGCTGCTGCTCCCATCCACACCCAGAGAGTGTTTCGAGATGGGTGCGGAAAGCTTCGAACTGGCGGAAATGCTGCAGACGCCGGTGATCATTCTCACCGACCTCGATCTCGGCATGAACGACAACATGTGTGAACCGCTGGAGTGGGATGACAGCAAGGAATACAACCGTGGCAAGGTGTTCAGCGAGGAACAGCTCGAAAACATGACGCAGCGTTATGGCCGTTACCTCGACGTGGACAAGGACGGTATCTGCTACCGCACCTACCCGGGTACTCACCCCACCAAGGGCGCGTTCTTCACCCGCGGTACGTCGCGCGACGAATACGCGATCTACACGGAAGACGGCGATGTCTACGTGGAGAACATGGAGCGCCTGCTGCGCAAGTTCGAAACGGCCAAGCAGTACGTACCCGCACCGGAGCTGATTCCCGCGGCAGAGAACACCCGCGACGGTATCCTCTTCTATGGCACCAGCGCGGCGGCAACCAAGGAAGCGCTGGACCAACTGGCGGCGGACGGGGTGCATATCGATGCCATGCGCATCAAGGCATTCCCGTTCAGCAAGGCGGTGGAAGATTTCATTGCGCAGCACGATCGGGTGTTCGTGGTGGAACAGAACCGGGACGGCCAGTTGCGCAAGATGCTGATCATCGAGTGCGATATCGATCCCAAGAAACTGCTGCTGGTGCGCCATTACAATGGCATGCCCATCACTGCGCGCACCATTCGCAAACAGATTCACGCCCTCAGGGGCGGTGCCACCGTAACCCCCATTCGTCGCAAGACAGGTTAATGCCATGAGCTATATCAAGCCAAATTTCCGCCATCCCCAGCAGCCTGTCAACGACCTGGGGCTGACCCGGCGCGAATACGAAGGCAGTCTGTCCACCCTGTGTGCCGGTTGCGGCCACGACTCCGTGAGCAGCGCCATCGTCCAGGCCTGCTTCGAACTGGCTGTGCCGCCCCACCGCGTGGCGAAGGTCTCGGGTATCGGCTGCTCATCGAAGACGCCCACCTATTTCCTGGGCAAGTCGCACGGTTTCAATTCCGTGCATGGGCGCATGCCATCGGTGACCACCGGCGCCAATCTGGCGAACCGGGAACTGGTCTACATCGGTGTCTCCGGCGACGGCGATACCGCATCCATCGGCCTCGGCCAGTTCGGGCACGTCACACGCCGCAATCTCAACATGCTCTACATCGTGGAGAACAACGGCTGTTACGGGCTCACCAAAGGACAGGATTCCGCCACTGCCGACGTGGGCTCCGCCGGAAAGGCGGGCAAACCCAATCCCTATGGACCCATCGATCTCTGCACGCTCGCCCTGCAGATGGGTGCCACCTTTGTCGCGCGCAGCTTTTCCGGCGACAAGGAGCAGTTGGTGCCCTTGATCAAGGCGGCGATCTCCCACCAGGGCTTCGCCTTCATCGATGTGATTTCGCCGTGCGTCACCTTCAACAATACCCCGACGTCGACCAAGGGTTATGAATTCGTGCGCGATCATATGGAGGCCACCGGCAAGGTGGACTTCGTACCCGTGCGCCGTGAAATCACCGCCGACTACGCGCCTGGTTTCAGCCAGGAAATCACGCTGCACGACGGTTCTGTGGTTCATCTGTACAAGGAGGGTGGCGTCAACACCACCGACAAGGACCAGGCAGTGCGTTTGATCCAGGAATACAAGGCCAAGGGCCAGATCCTGACCGGACTGCTCTACGTCGAACCGGACAGCCCCGATTTTCACGAAATCCAGGGCACCATCAAGAAGCCGCTGCGCGATCTGGCGGCAACGGATCTCTGTCCCGGCAGCCGCGCTCTCGATGCGATCAATGCGAGCATGAGGTAGCGCCGTGGCAGGGCAGGGCTCCGGCGGCAATGTGCTCGCCGCCATTTGCAGCTTTTTCATTCCCGGCCTCGGACAACTGGTGCAGGGCCGTCCCTTGATGGCGCTGGTCCACTTCGTGCTGGCCGCGGTGTTGTGGCTCATTTTCCTTGGCTGGATCATTCACCTCTGGTCCATCATCGACGCGGCGCGCTTTGAACCGAAAGGGGGATCATCGTGACGACCGGCCAGCGCATCGAAGGCAAGCTGAACGTCGCGTTCGCCCCGGACTTTATCGAGGTGGTGAACGAGAGCCACATGCACAGCGTGCCGGCAAATTCCGAAACCCATTTCAAGGTTACTCTCGTGACCGAGAAATTCGCGGGGCTGCGCCTGGTCAGGCGTCACCAGGATGTCTACAAGGTGCTGGATGATGAGCTGAAGAGTGGCGTCCACGCCTTGGCGCTGCACACCTATACACCCGACGAATGGCAGGGCAGGGCACCGGATTCACCCCAGTGCCGGGGTGGCTCGAAAAAGCAACCCTGATCAGCGTGGCGACGGCGCACGGCGATGTCACCAGACGTCTTGAGCGCCATCCCGAGCCAGCCTTCCTCGATTACCGTTCACTTGTTGATCTCCCCCGCAAAAGGGTGTCAAATCAACGAACTGATGTGGAGATAAATCATGCTCAAGAAAGTTGTTGCCTGTACGTTGCTGGCATTCGCTGCTCAAGCGGGTTTTGCCGCAGCCACTGCCGCCCCGGAAGATGCGCGGGCGTATATCATTTCGCCGAAAGACGGCGAGACGGTCACCAGTCCGGTGCGGGTCCAGTTTGGCCTGGAGGGTATCGGGGTGGCACCCGCCGGTGTCGCTTGGGCCAATACGGGTCACCACCATCTCCTGGTGAACGTCGATGACCTGCCGGGTTTCGACAAACCCATTCCGGCAGACGCGCAGCACATTCATTTCGGTGGCGGTCAGACAGAAGCGCAGGTCGAGCTCGAGCCCGGTGAGCACAGTCTTCAGTTGCTGCTCGGCGATCATCTTCACATTCCCCATACTCCCCCGGTGGTTTCAGAAAAAATCACCATCATTGTCGAATGACATTTGTTGATCGTCATCAAATAAACACGCACAAATTGTGTGTGTTTATTTGGGGCCTATTCTGGATCAAGTTGCGCTGACACGGAGAGTGTTTCACTAGCCTCATCCAAAACAAAGGAAGTGAGGTTAGTATGAAATCCAAGGCATGCGTACTGGGTATGGGCATTGTCGCAGCGCTGGCAGCAAGCAGTGCGGCGGCGTACGAGGCGGGAGATATCATCGTTCGCGCCGGTAGTGTCAGCGTCGATCCCGATGGCGGTAGTTCAGGTATCGCTCTTCCCGCGCTGGGTATCGCGCCCCTGGCGGGCACACACACCCAGGTGGATAGCGATACCCAACTCGGTCTGTCCCTTACCTACATGTTGAGCGATTGGCTTGGTGTGGAGCTGCTCGCCGCCACACCCTTCAGTCACGCAATCGGCGCCAATCTCATGGCGGTCGGATTGGGCGCAATCCAGGCTGGCGCCACCAAACATCTCCCTCCTACCCTGTCGCTGGTGTGGTATCCCTTGGACAGGGGAAGTGTCGTGTCGCCTTATGTGGGGGCGGGCATAAATTACACGGTGTTCTTTGACGAGTCTGCGCACGCGGATCTGGAGCGCGCGGCCGGTGCCCTGGCCGGGCTGGATGGCCCTGTTCCCATGAGTCTCAAGCTGGAAGATTCCGTTGGGCTCGCTGCCCAGGTGGGGGTGGACCTGGCACTGTCCGAACGCTGGCACCTCAACGTCGCGGTGCGCTGGATAGACATTGAAACCAAGGCGACCTTCAAGGCGCGAGACGGCTCGGCAATTGCGGCGGGCACCACCATCGCCAGAATCGATGATGTGGATATCGACCCCTGGGTTTACCAGGTGAATATCGGCTATCGTTTCTGAGGGACTACTGTTTGCAATAAAAAAAGCCGCGAATTTCGCGGCTTTTTCAATACTGCTTTTGTTGCTTGCGCTTAGCCGGCCAGAGCCTTGATCTGGGCATTGAGTCGGCTCTTGTGGCGCGCGGCCTTGTTCTTGTGAATGATGCCCTTGTCGGCGATGCGATCAATCACAGGAACGGCGGTTGCGTATTCGGATTGCGCTGCGGCATGGTCGCCTTTGGCGATTGCAGCCTGGACGCGCTTGATGTAAGTACGCACCATGGAGCGCAGGCTGGCATTATGCTGCCGGCGCTTTTCATTTTGCTTGGCGCGCTTGCGTGCTTGAGGTGTATTAGCCACCGGTCGGCTCCTTTCGTTGAGTCTGGGTTTTCAGGATGCGGGACTATACAGACTATCCCGGGCCTTGGCAAGGATTTGTCGGGCATTTGCGCGAAGACCGCGCAGCTGCCGCACTCCGCGGTCGAGGCGGCCTGAACCTCAATGGAGCGCAGCGCTGATGGGCAGATCGTTGAGGATGCTGCGGGTCAGCTGTACGCAGGCATGCATTGCGCCAAAATCGCCGTGGAGCTTGCAGTGGCGTTTGAGCATGGCGAGCGAGAGCTCAATATTGTTGCGCAGCCGGCTGGCCTGATCGGGATCGAGAAAATTGGTGGCCAGTGCGGTCAGGCGGTTGTGCACGGCGAGCAGGCAGTGCCTTTCCATGGGAATGTTGCCCGAACGCCCGAAAGATTCCGCAAGCAGGTGGCCCGCGATCATCACCTGATCCAGCGATTTCAGGTTGCAGGTCGCGCTTTCCTGGATTTCGGCGCGCAGCTGCCATTCGCTGACTTCGTAGCAGCAGCCGTAGTAGCTGATGGCGCGGGGCCACTCCCTCTCCGCCATGGCCTGGTAGCCGCTGGCCATCCATTCTTGCCAGCGCGCCTGTGCCAGGGTGGGGGATTGCTGCAAAAGGGTGCGATGCTGATCACAGAGAAATTTCATGGTTATGGGCTCCTGTCCGGAATATTGATATCGCGGAAAGGATATTAATGATAACTATTATCATTTGCAACGATTGATGTCATTCTCGTGCGGGAATTTTTCCCAGCCTGGGGAAAAGCTTGACTGGCTTCTCTTCACGGTCGGCTGAGTGAAGGCGGTGGCGCGCCCATTCGATGTGTTCGCGCACCAAGGCGGTACTGTTGTCCCGTTGTGCATCGAGTGCCGCCAGGGCTCTCGCCGCGTCGCGTGCATTGCCCAGTCCCACTGCGAGATTGCGCCGCCAGCGCTCATGGCCGATGCGGCGGATGGGCGAGCCGGCGGTTTTCTCCTCGAACTCGGTTTCCGTCCACTGGAACAGTGTGGCGAGATCAGTGTCGGCGAGCCCGTGGCGCGGCTTGAAGTCATCTTCGGTTGTGGCCCTGGCAAATCGGTTCCAGGGGCAAATGGCCTGGCAGTCGTCACATCCGAATACCCGGTTGCCCATCAGTGGGCGAAGTTCTTCGGCGATGATGCCTTTGTGTTCAATGGTGAGATAGGAAATGCAGCGCCGCGCATCCAGCACATAAGGTTGTGGAAAGGCGTTGGTGGGACAGATGCCGAGACAGGCCGTGCAGTTGCCGCAGCGATTCGGCTGTTCGGGGACATCCACCGGCAGTGGCAGGCTGGTATAAATCTCGCCGAGAAAGAACCACGACCCCGCCTCGCTGTTGAGAATCAGCGTGTTCTTCCCCATCCAGCCCAGGCCCGCTTTTTCGGCGAGAGGCTTTTCCAGCACCGGCGCGCTGTCCACAAAGGGGCGCTGAATGACCGTGCCGGGGGCCGCGGCAGCGATGCGATCGGCGAGGCGCGCGAGGCGGCTGCGGATCAGCTTGTGGTAGTCGCGGCCCAGTGCGTAGCGGGAGATATAGGCGGTGTCGGGATCGCGCAGCACGCGCACCATGTCCGTGTCGGCGGGCAGGTAATCCAGGCGCGCGACGATCACCCGCCGGGTTTCCGGCACCAGTTTGTCGGGCCGCCAGCGCTTGTCGCCGTGGCTTTCCAGCCAGGCCATGTCACCCTGATAGCCCTGGCTGAGCCACTGCGCAAGGCGCGCGGCGGCGTCGTCGAGGTGGATGTCGGCGATTGCGAGTTGCTGAAAGCCGAATTCTCTGCCCCAGCTCTTGATATCTGCGGCAAGGCTGTGCAGGCTCTTGTGGTCTTTGTCGCTCATTGTCTGTGGCGGAGCTGTTTCGTTGGCGTATAATCGTGCCAGAATTTCATGTTAATCATCTGTTTACAACGAGTTGCTAAATAAAAGGTGGAAGCTTTGACATCGCTCTACACAGCCGCGCAGGTGAGGGAGCTCGACCGCATCGCCATCGAGGAGAAAGGCTTGCCCGGCATCCTGCTGATGAAGCGGGCGGCGCGTGCAACCTTGGCGGCATTGCTGGAGCGTTGGCCGCGGCCCACCGCGATCACCGTATTCTGCGGCGCTGGCAACAACGGTGGCGATGGCTATGTGCTCGCCGCTCTCGCGCACGCCCAGCGTATCCCAGTCAGGCTGATCCAGGTTGCACCTCCCGACAAGCTCGGCGGCGACGCACGCCGCGCCTACGATTTTGCCGTCGACGAGGGCGTGATCATGATGCCCCTTGCCGAGGCAAGCATGCCGCGCGAGGGCCTGATTGTCGATGCCTTGCTGGGAACGGGGCTCAACGGGGATGTTCGCCCACCTTTTGCCGATGCCATTCGTCTGATCAATGACAGCGGCCTGCCGGTGGTGGCGGTGGATGTGCCCTCGGGGCTGTGCGCCGATAGCGGTCGCGTCCTGGGGAGCGCGGTGAGCGCCAGTGTCACGGTGAGTTTCATCGGCCGCAAGCGTGGCCTGTTTACCGGCCGTGGGCCGGTTTTTGGCGGCGAGGTTCTGTTCGACGATCTGGCTGTCGACGAGTCCGTGTATGCCGGCATCGACGCCGAGGCCAGGTTGCTGGATTGGCCGGCGTTGGCTGCGGCGTTGCCAGTGCGGCCCCGCGATGCCCACAAGGGCATGTCCGGCCACGTGATGATCATCGGTGGCGATCTGGGGTTCGGCGGCGCGGCGATCATGGCGGCGGAGGCGGCTCTGCGCACCGGTGCCGGCCTGGTCAGCGTGGCGACCCAGCCGCGGCACGTCGCGGCGCTCAATGCGCGCTGCCCGGAAGTCATGGCCGTTGGCGTGATCTCGGGACAGGAACTGGAGCCCCTGCTGGCGCGACCCACGGTGCTGGTGGTGGGGCCGGGACTGGGCACTACGCCCTGGTCCGAACAAATGTTGCAGAAAGCGCTGGCGACGGATGTGCCCAAGGTGCTGGATGCGGATGCGCTCAATCTGCTCGCGCAGGGGCGAATCGGTGCAGGTGCCGACCTGTCTCGCACTGTCATCACGCCGCACCCCGGTGAGGCCGCGCGCCTGTTGGGTTGCGGCACCGCCGATGTGCAGAGCGACAGATTCGCAGCCTTGAACGCGCTGCGTGCCCGTTTGTCCACGACCGTGCTGTTGAAGGGCGCGGGCACGCTGATTGGCGATCCGGCCGGCGATGTCGCGGTGTGTCCCTACGGCAACCCGGGCATGGCGGTGGGCGGTATGGGCGACGTGCTGAGCGGCGTGATCGGCGCGCTGTTGGCGCAGGGCATGGAGCCGCGCCGCGCCGCCGAGACGGGCGCGTGCCTGCACGCCCTTGCCGGCGACGATGCGGTGGCGCAGCTCGGTGAGATCGGTCTCTGTGCCAGCGACCTTTTGCCGATGCTGCGGCATCGCCGCAACGACAACGGGACGCCGGCGTCGTGAGTGTCGGCTGGAATGTCGTTATCGAGGGCGAGAGCGCCATGGTGGCCTTTGGCGAGCGCCTGGGAAATCTGCTTCGCGAAGGCGTGATTTTTCTGGAGGGCCAACTCGGCGCCGGCAAAACCACGTTGTGCCGGGGCATTCTCCGCGCGCGCGGCTATGGCGGAGCGGTCAAAAGCCCCACGTACACCTTGGTGGAACCCTACGAACTTGGCGATGGCAAGCTCTACCATTTCGATCTGTACCGCCTGAGCGACCCGGAAGAGCTGGAATTCATGGGCATCCGCGATTACTTCGAGCCGGGCAACCTGTGCATCGTCGAGTGGCCGGAGCGCGGAGAGGGCGTATTGCCGCGCGCCGATCTGCGCGTCGTGATCGAGGTTGCGGGGCAGGGCAGAAAATTATCTATAATGGCGCAGACCCTTTCAGGTGAGAACCTGATAAGCAACCTGCAGGGCAACGGATGAGAGTTTACCTGACCGCCATTGTCGCCATTCTCTCCGCGCTGTTGAGTCTGGCGGCCAGTTCTGTCTGGGCAGCCACTGTCGAAGGTGTGCGCCTGTGGCGCGCCCCGGATCACACACGCCTGGTGTTCGATCTCGACAAGGCCGCGGAGCACGCGATTTTCTCTCTGGAGGATCCCCACCGCATCGTTCTCGACATCAAGAACTCGCGCATGGCGGGCGGCTTCGATGGCCTGGATTTTTCCAGGACGCCGGTGATGTCGGTGCGCAGCGGTGTGCAGAACGGCAAGGACCTGCGCGTCGTGCTGGAATTGCGCGAGCCGGTGAAGCCGCGCAGTTTTCCGCTCAAGGGCAATGATCAATACGGTGATCGCCTGGTCGTCGATCTCTATGACAAGGGCGCGACCACGCGGCGCAGCGTCGCCGATGCAGTGCGCGAGGGCGGCAAGATGCGCGATATCGTCATCGCCATCGACGCAGGCCACGGCGGCGAGGACCCCGGGGCGCTGGGGCCGGGCGGCATTCAGGAAAAGCGCGTGGTATTTGCCATCAGCCAGGCGCTCAAGGCAATTCTCGACCGCGAGCCGGGGTTCACCGCGAAGATGGTGCGCACCAACGATTACTACATTCCCCTGCGGGGGCGTACGGATATCGCCCGCGACATGCGCGCGGACCTGTTCGTCTCCGTTCACGCCGACGCGTTCAGCAATCAGGCGGCCAGGGGTGCGTCGGTGTTCGCCCTGTCGATCAGCGGTGCCACCAGTGAAACGGCCCGCTATCTGGCGGAGCGGGAGAATCAGGCGGACCTGATCGGCGGCGTCGGCAACCTCAAGATCAGCGACAAGGACCAGATGCTTGCGAGCGTGCTGCTCGATCTGTCCATGACCGCGACACTCAACAGCAGCCTGGATGTGGGCAAGGACGTGCTCGACCACATGGGCAAGATCGCGCGCCTTCACAAGCGCCACGTCGAACAGGCGGGTTTCGCGGTGCTCAAATCGCCCGACATTCCGTCGATTCTGGTGGAGACGGGCTTCATCTCCAACCCGGCGGAAGCGCGCCAGCTCGCCGATCCGGCCTATCAGCGGCGTGTTGCCCAGGCTATCCATGCCGGTATCAAGCAGTATTTCTACCGCTCGCCGCCGCCCGGCACCTGGGTCGCCAATCGCGGCAGCGGTGCTTCCTCCGGCGAGGTGTACGTCATTGCCAGGGGTGATACACTCTCGGGCATTGCGGCGCGCTACAACATCAGTGTCGAAGCGCTGCAGAGACACAATGGTCTGACCAATACCGATATCCGAGTAGGTCAACGGATCAAAATCCCCACAACCTGACTTTGTCAGCAGCGCAGTCATGCCTCGTATTCAATTGCTCAGCACCAGACTGGCCAACCAGATCGCCGCCGGCGAAGTGGTCGAACGGCCGGCCTCCGTGGTCAAGGAACTTCTCGAGAACAGCCTCGACGCGGGTGCCGGCCGGATCGAGATCGATGTCGACGCGGGCGGCGCCAAGCGCATTCGCATCCGCGACAACGGCGTGGGCATCGACGTGGACGATCTGCCGCTTGCGCTGAGTCGCCATGCCACCAGTAAAATCGTCGAGCTCGCCGATCTGGAAGCCGTTGCCACCCTGGGCTTTCGCGGCGAGGCGCTCGCCAGTATCGCCTCGGTATCGCGGCTCGAGATTCTCACCAACACCGGCGACAGCGGTCCGGGCTGGCGCGCGCGCGGCGAAGGCCGCGATATGGCCGTCGACGTGGATCAGGTGCAACACCCGCGCGGCACCACGGTGGAAGTGCGCGATCTGTTCTTCAACACGCCGGCGCGGCGGCGTTTCCTGCGCAGTGAAAAAACCGAGTTCGGGCGCATCGAAGACGTGGTGCGCAAACTGGCACTGAGCCATTTCGAGGTGTCTTTCGTACTGCGCCACAACGGCAAGCTGGTGCATGACTTTCGCGCAGCGCGTTCCCGTGTGGAGCAGGAGCGCCGGGTTGCGATGGTCTGTGGCGCCACCTTCATGGAAAACGCGCTCTATATCGAGCTCGAGCGCTCGGGCATGAAGTTGTGGGGCTGGATTGCCCAGCCGACCTTTTCGCGCAGCCAGGCGGACCTGCAATATTTCTTCGTCAACGGTCGCACCATCCGCGACAAGGTCGTGGTTCACGCCGTGCGCCAGGCCTATCAGGACGTGCTTTATCAGGGCCGCCATCCCGCTTATGTCTTGTTTTTTGACATCGACCCCACCGAAGTGGATGTCAACGTTCACCCGACCAAGCACGAGGTGCGCTTTCGCGAGAGCCGCCAGGTGCACGATTTTCTGTTTTCTGCCACCCACCGCGCCGTTGCCGATATGCGTCCGGCGGATGGCATGGCGCCCGCCCGCCTCACGACCGTCTCGCAGTTGCAGGCGCCGCAACCCGTGCAGGAAAGTATGCGCGGGCTGGTCGGTGGCGGTGGTTATGCCTCTGCCGGGAGCAGGCCGACCACGGGGTCGGCGCTCGGCCAAATGGACGTCTACCGCAACCTGCACCAGCCCGCCGCCACGGCGAGCGCGCCGCGCATCGGGGATGCACGCGCGGATGACGAGGACATTCCGCCCCTGGGTTTTGCCATCGCGCAGCTCAAGGGCATCTACATTCTTGCCGAAAACGCCGCCGGACTGGTGCTGGTGGATATGCACGCCGCCCACGAGCGCATCACCTACGAGCGCCTCAAGGCGGCATTTGCGGAAACCCGGCTCGCATCGCAGCCGCTGCTGGTGCCGGAAACGCTGGCCGTGAGCGAGAGGGAGGCGGATGCGGTCGAAGAGTATCAGGCACTTTTCAGCCAGCTCGGCTTCGTGCTGCAGCGCGCCGGCCCTGAAACATTGGTGGTGAGGGAAATGCCCTCTCTGCTCAGGGGGTCCGATGTCACGCAACTGGTGCGCGACGTCATCGCCGATCTGATCGCCCAGGGCGCCAGCCAGCGAATCGAAGCCCACCAGAACGAGCTGTTGTCGACCATGGCCTGCCACGGCTCGGTGCGTGCCAACCGCCGTTTGACGGTGCCGGAAATGAACGCGCTGCTGCGCGACATGGAAGAAACCGAACGCAGTGGCCAGTGCAACCACGGTCGTCCCACCTGGGTGCAGATGCCCTTGACCGAGCTGGACAACCTGTTCCTGCGGGGCCGCTGATGGTCCCGCCACCGCAAGCCAGGCCGCTGGCAGTTTTTCTCATGGGGCCGACGGCCACCGGCAAGACGGACCTCGCCGCCGAGCTTCTGCATCACATTCCCGCGGAAATCATCAGTGTGGATTCCGCGCTGGTCTACCGGGGTATGGACATCGGCTCCGCCAAGCCCGATCGCGAATTTCTCGCCCGCGCGCCCCACCATCTGCTCGACATTCGCGATCCCGCCGAGGCTTATTCGGCGGCGGATTTTGCCAGCGATGCCATCCCGCTCATGGCGCGCATTGCCGCCGAGGGCAAAGTGCCGCTGCTGGTCGGGGGTACCATGCTGTATTTTCGTGTGCTGCTGGAAGGACTCGCGGATCTGCCGCCGTCCGACCCCGGGGTGCGCGCCGCGATCTGCGCCGAGGCCGCGCAACACGGCTGGCCCGAAATGCACCGCCGCCTCGCCGAAGTCGATCCGGCGAGCGCCGCCGCCCTGCATCCCAATCATTCCCAGCGCATTCAGCGTGCCCTGGAAATCTTCCGCATCAGCGGTGTTCCCGCCAGTGAGTTGAAGGCGCGCTTCTCAGCGGGCGCGCTCAAAGGCATCGGCGATGAATACGACATCGTTCAGATTGCCCTGGTGCCGCGGAACCGGGCGCTGCTCCATCAACGCATCGCGACAAGATTTCTCCGCATGCTGGAACTCGGTCTCGAGGATGAAGTCAAAACCCTGCGCAAACGGGGTGATCTGAGCCTGTCACACGCGGCGATGAGAGCGGTCGGCTATCGCCAGATGTGGGAGTATCTCGAGGGCGCGGTAAGTCGTGAGGAAATGATCGGCAAAGCCATTGCCGCGTCCCGCCAGTTGGCCAAGCGCCAGCTCACCTGGCTGCGGGACTGGCCCGATCTTCAGCGGATTGCGGTGGACGATGGTGGCAGTCGGTTTCTGACGCTGGAAAATCTGGTGGCGGATGCCTTGAAAATTTTAGACGATCGCCCCATATATAATCCGCCAGGCGGATGATATGATTGCCGCCTTTACGCCGAGTGTCATTTAACCCTTTTGCGCCCGATTAGAGTATGTGTTCTTTTTCTGGCGCTTTCAGATAAGGAGAAACGCAATGTCAAAAGGGCATAATCTACAAGACCCTTTTTTGAATCTGCTTCGTAAGGAGCGTGTTCCCGTGTCCATCTTTCTGGTCAACGGCATCAAGCTGCAGGGCCAGATCGAGTCTTTCGACCAGTTCGTCGTGCTGCTGAAAAACACCGTCAGCCAGATGGTCTACAAGCACGCCATTTCCACTGTCGTGCCGTCCAGACCCGTGCGTCTGCCCGCTGCTCCTCAGGAAGGCGAAGGCGGAGATGACGACAATTAAGGTGAACTGATTGTTTTTCGATCGTCCCGCGTCCGGTGAGCTGGCGTTACTTGTTCACCTGGAACTGGAAACTGAAAACGAACCGGACGATCCCCGGGAATTTGAAGAACTGGTGCTTTCCGCAGGCGGTGATCCCGTCGATTTCGTCACTGGAAAGCGCCAGGGTCCCAATGCCCGTTTTTTTGTTGGCAAAGGCAAGCTCGACGAGCTGAAAGCGCGTGTTACCGAACATGGCGCGGAGCTCGTCATCTTCAATCACAACCTCTCTCCGAGCCAGCAACGCAATCTGGAAAAATTTCTCGACTGCCGTGTTCTGGATCGCACCGGGCTGATCCTCGATATTTTTGCTCAGCGTGCCCGCACCCATGAAGGCAAGCTTCAGGTGGAGCTGGCGCAGCTCGAATTCATGTCGACGCGGCTGGTGCGGGGCTGGACTCACCTCGAACGCCAGAAGGGCGGTATCGGCATGCGCGGGCCGGGGGAAACCCAGCTCGAAACCGACCGCCGCCTGATCCGCGAGCGCATTTCCTCGCTGAACAAGCGCCTGGAAAAGGTCCGCAAGCAGCGCGATCAGGGGCGTCGCTCGCGCAAGCGCGCGGAACTGCCCACCGTGTCTCTCGTCGGCTACACCAACGCCGGCAAGTCCACTCTTTTCAACAGCCTCACCGCGTCGCAGGTTCTCGCCGAAGACAAGCTGTTCGCAACGCTCGACCCCACCATGCGCCGCGTGCAACTGGAGGATGTGGGGCCGGTGGTGTTCGCCGATACCGTGGGCTTCATCAGCCATTTGCCGCACAAACTGGTCGAGGCGTTCAGCGCCACGCTGGAGGAGGCCGCCAGCGCGACGCTTCTGCTCCATGTCATCGATGCCTACAGCGACAATCGTCAGCGCAACATGGAGAGCGTGGCAAAAGTGCTGGAGGATATCGGCGCCGGCGAAAATCCCCAGTTGCTGATCTACAACAAGATCGATCTGCTCGACGATACCCAGCCGCGCATCGATCGCGACGAGAACGGCAAGCCTGTCGCGGTGTGGGTTTCCGCGGCCCGCGCCGAGGGCCTCGATCTTCTGATGAGGGCCGTCAGTGAGCTGCTGGTCTCGGACATGGTCGACGAGACGCTGTATCTGGCACCGGACCAGGGTCGTTTGCGGGCGCGCTTGTTTGAAATGAATGCTGTTCGCAGTGAGGCGCCGGGGACTGCCGGCGGTGTCGAACTGAGGGTGCGGATGCCCGCTGCGGAGTTCAATCGCCTGCTCAAAACGGAAGGATTGAGCCCGCAGGAACTGATCTTGAAGGTCGGCCTGAACGACAGGCAATCCGCCTGACAGGGCTCGCCGGGTACTGATAGAATGCCAACCTGTAAAAATAGCCTGGAGTATATAGATGGCCTGGAATGAACCCGGCGGCGGCAAGGATCCCTGGGGTGGCGGTCAAGGAGGAGGGCCGCCGGATCTGGATGAAGCCCTGAAGAAAGTGCGCGACAAGTTCGCCAAGTTCGGTGGCAAGGGCGGCAACGGCGGTGATGGTGGCGGCAGCGCTGGCCCGATCTTCGGCCGTGGTCTCGTGCCCGTCGTGTTGGTGTTGATTCTGGTGATCTGGGGCTTTGCCGGCGTCTACCAGGTGGACGAGAAGGAGCGCGCGGTAGTGCTGCGTTTCGGCAAGTACCTGGAAACGGTCAATCCGGGCCTGCACTGGAATCCACCGCTGATCGATACCGTTTTCAAGGAGCGCGTCACCGAGGAGCGCCAGTACCACAACAAATCCCGCGACCTGATGCTGACCGAGGATGAAAACATCGTCGATCTGCAACTGGTGGTGCAGTACAACATCGAGGACGTCAAATCGTTCGTGCTCAATGTCAAGAATCCCGAAACGAGCCTTCAGCATGCCACCGACAGCGCGTTGCGGCATGTGGTCGGCAGCTCGGAGCTGGACGAGGTGATCTCCACGGGCCGGGAGCAGATCGGCATCGAGGTGATGGAGCGCCTGCAACAGTATCTGGACAGCTACGAGACCGGTATCCACGTCGTCAAGGTGAACATCCAGGACGCCAAGCCGCCGAATGAAGTCAAGGCGGCGTACGATGACGTGATCAAGGCGCGCGAAGATCAGGAGCGCGTTGTCAGCGAAGCGCAGTCCTACGCCAATGCGATCATTCCCGAGGCGCGCGGTCGCGCCCAGCGCATCATAGAAGAGGCGGAAGGCTACAAGGCGCGCGTCGTCGCCGAGGCGGAGGGTGAGGCGCAACGCTTCGAGAATCTCCTTGTGGAATATGCCAAGGCACCGGACGTGACCCGCCAGCGCCTCTACCTGGACGCCATGCAGAACGTCATGACGCGCAGTACCAAGGTCATGGTCAACACCAGTGACGGCAACAATATTTTCTACCTGCCACTGGACAAGGCGGTCGATTCGAGCGGCGCCACTCCGGGCTCGCAGGGGCTCAGCGCAGCGCAGATCAGTGCCATTGCCGAAGCCATCGCGAAGCGCGTCAACAGCCAGTCCGGCGCGACCGAGAAGAGGGGGCTGAGGTAATGAACCCGAAACAGACAGGACTTTTGATCGTCATCGCCCTGGCGCTGCTTTTTGCCGCCAGCTGCGTGTTCGTGGTCAAGGAAACCGAGCGCGCCGTGATGCTGCGCTTTGGTGAGCTGGTGCAGGAAGACATCGAGCCGGGACTTCATTTCAAGGTTCCCTTCGTCAACCAGGTACGCAAGTTCGATGCCCGGATTCTCACCCTGGACTCCGCCACCGAGAGTTTCTTCACCAGTGAGCGCAAACGCTTGATGGTGGATTCGTACGCCAAATGGCGCATCGTCGACGTGGGCGCCTATTATCGCGCCACCGGCGGTGATGAGTCGGTGGCTCACAACCGCCTCGCCACCCGGGTCAATGCCGGCCTGCGCAACCAGTTCGGTACCCGCACCTTGCGTGAAGTGGTTTCCGGGCAGCGCGACGCGCTCATGCAGGCGATTCTCACGGACCTCAATCTGGGGGTGAAAGCTGCCCTGGGTATCGAGGTGATCGACGTGCGGGTCAAGCGCATCGACCTGCCGGATGAGGTCAGCGAGCAAGTGTTCACCCGAATGACCGCCGAGCGCGAGAAGGAAGCGCGCGATCTGAGGGCGAAGGGCAACGAGCAGGGGGAAAAAATCCGTGCCGATGCCGACCGCCAGAAGACCATCATCGAGGCCAATGCCTATCGTGAAGGAGAGATGCTGCGCGGTCTCGGCGATGCCGAAGCCACCGCCATCTACGCCGAAGCCTTTGGCAAGGACGCCGAGTTCTACGCTTTCACGCGCAGCTTGAGTGCCTACCAGCAGTCCTTCAGCAACAAGGGTGACATCATGCTGGTCGATCCCGAAAGCGACTTCTTCCGTTACATGGACAGCCAGCGCGGTCGCTGAGTTGGCAACGCGTTGAGCCGCGGGTATCTTTTGCACAGGAATGATGCCCGCGGCGCCAAAGAGTGCTAGAATCCGCACGCCGGGGCAACCCGGCTTTTTTGCGGCTGCCGCTTTCGTTTTTCCGCCCACCGCCCACCTCAGACGAGGCTGTACATGTGGTATGAACTGGCCAAAGCCTTTGCCCTGTTGCTTGTCATCGAGGGCATAATGCCTTTCCTTGCGCCGGGCAGGTGGCGAAAGATGGCCGCCAGGCTGGCACAGATCGATGACCGGAGCATGCGCGTCGCTGGCTGTGTCAGCATGCTCATAGGCGTGGGCTTGCTGTTTGTTTTGAAGAATCTTCTATGATGACCAAGGTTGACCGCTGGCTGTTGCCGGAGGGAATTGAAGAAATTCTCCCGGACCGGGCCATTACTGTCGAACACCTGCGCCGCAGGTTGCTGGACACCTATCATCGCTGGGGTTATGACCTGGTCATACCGCCGTTGATGGAATTCACTGATTCCCTGCTGAGTGGCTCGGGCCGCGATCTCGACCAGCTCACGTTCAAGTTCACCGACCAGCTGAGCGGCAAGATGCTGGGGGTGCGCGCCGATACCACGCCGCAGACCGCGCGCATGGATGCCCACAGCCTGCGCCGCAAGGGCCCCAACCGGCTTTGCTATGCGACGACCGTGCTCTACACCCGCCCGCGCCGCCCGGCCGCCAGTCGCTCACCGGTGCAGGTCGGCGTCGAACTCTACGGTGTGCCTGGCCTCGAGGCCGATATCGAAGTCATCAGCTTGCTGGTGGAAGCGCTCGAAGAAGTCGGCGTTGCCGGTCAATGCCTGGACCTCGGCCACGTGGGTATCTATCGCAGCATCGAGGAAATCCTCGAGCTCGATGAGTCCCGCAAGGGTGAACTGTTCGAGCTTCTGCAAGCCAAGTCCTGCGAACTGGCGGGATGGATCGAGCGCAATATCGACGACCCGGCACTGGCCAGCATGATTGCACAACTGCCGGGCCTGCACGGCGATGTCGATGTGCTCGACCGGGCGCGCGAAATCTTTGCCGATGGCCCCGCCGAGCTCGAACTGGCGCTGGATGAGCTGCAACAGGTGGTGGCCAAGGTGAAGGAGCGCTTCCCTGCGCTGCGTCTTTTTCTGGACTTGTGTCAGCTCGAGAGCTATCACTACCACACGGGT
>CAYXXZ010000023.1:0-35742 GCA_964469165.1 uncultured Porticoccaceae bacterium | reverse complement strand
CCGCATACAGCGGTTGTGATCACACCGAGGGTCTGCTTCATATCAGGTCCTTTTTGTTATGACTATGTGGGGCTTTTACTGATAGATAGAAATGTGAGCTGTTCCATGAAGTCTGGCTACCGATGGTTGCCAGAGCTGTCACGCTTCAAGGATATAGCATTGAAAACAGGTAAAGGCAAACCGTATACGACTGTTTACAACGCATTTTTTGCAAGTGCTTTGGCCAGCATTTGTGCAATTTTCAGGCAATGGCAGTAGAATTGCGCCCCCAATGCCCAACCCTCGCCCTGCAAGCGGGAGTAATCATGCAAGCGACCCTCAAAGCCCAGCCCTTCAAGCCCGAGCTGCTGTCCCCAGCGGGGACCGCAAAGAACATGCGTTATGCCTTCGCGTATGGCGCCGACGCCGTCTACGCCGGCCAGCCCCGCTACAGCCTGCGGGTGCGCAATAACGAGTTCAACCACCTGGACATCATGGCCGACGCCATCGCCGAAGCCCACGCGCTCGGCAAGCAGTTCTACATCGCCAGCAATATTTCGCCCCACAACAACAAGGTGCGGACCTACCTGCGCGATATGGAAGCCGTGATCGACATGAAGCCCGATGCGCTGATCATGGCCGATCCGGGCCTGATCATGATGGTGCGGGAGAAGTGGCCCGACATGCCGGTGCACCTCTCTGTGCAAGCCAACGCCGTCAACTATGCGTCCGTGAAGTTCTGGGGCAAGCAGGGCGTGAAACGGGTGATTCTGTCTCGCGAGCTGTCGCTGGAAGAAGTGGCCGAGATCCGCGCCGAATGCCCGGACATGGAACTGGAAGTGTTCGTTCACGGCGCCCTGTGCATCGCCTACTCCGGGCGCTGCCTGCTGTCTGGCTACATGAACCACCGCGACCCCAATCAAGGCGCCTGCACCAATGCCTGTCGCTGGAAATACAACGCCCACGAGGCCAAAGATACCGACACCGGCGATATCGTCGCCCTCAACCCGGCTGTGCAGCAGGCCGCACAGATATGGACGCCGGACGCCACCCCCAAGATCCAGGGCAGTATGGATGACGGTCGCCGCGACGACACCCCGGTGTTCCTGCTCGAAGAACAGGGTCGCCCCGGCGAGCTGATGCCCGCGTTCGAGGACGAGCACGGCACCTATATCATGAATTCCAGAGATCTACGCGCCGTGCAGCACGTACCGCGCCTGGTGGAGATGGGTATTCATTCACTGAAGATCGAAGGCCGCACCAAATCCCATTACTATGTCGCGCGCACCGCCCAGGTGTATCGCCGCGCTATCGACGAAGCCGTGCACGGCCGCGCCTTCGACATGGAACTGATGGCACAGCTCGACCACCTCGCCAACCGCGGTTACACCGAAGGCTTCTACCGCCGCCATGTGCCGCAGGACTACCAGAATTACGAGCGCGGCGTATCCAGCAATCCAAACCAACAATTCGTGGGCGAGGTACTGGAAATCGACAATGACCGCGGCTGGGCCGTAATCGAGGTGAAAAACCGCTTCGAAGCCGGCGACACCATGGAGCTGATCACCCCGGCGGGCAACACTACCTTCGGCATCGAAGCCATCGAAAACCGCGACGGCATCTCCGTCGCCGCAGCGCCGGGCTCCGGGCATGTCGTGAAAATTCCCCTGCCGGAAAACCACAACCTCGGCGACAGCAGCCGCTACGCCATGCTCATGCGCCATATTGGTTAACCACGTAAGGCGGTCACGGCGCAGCCTTGGCCGCCGATTGCGTAATTACCCATTGTTTCCGTAGGGGCAATTCATGAATTGCCCCTACAATAGTCATCGGATATTGTTTGTTGCCATCCCCCACCATAATCCGCACACTCCCCTTCACGAAGGTTAGACAAGGCTGATTCATGCCCAGACTGATTCTGATTCTGCTGATCGCCCTGGCGGTGTGGTACGGCTGGCAGTACGTGAAATCCAGGCCGCCGGGAGAACGCAAACGCCTCTACTGGGTATTTGGCTCATCCGCATTGCTGATCGTTGCCGTACTGTTGCTGGCGACGGGGCGCATGCATTGGGTAGGTGTCGCGCTTGCCGCGCTGATCCCCCTGGTCAAGGTCATGGCCTACTGGCTGCCGAGGCTATTGCCCGTTATGCACCTCGTCGGCCGGCGCATGGGGCCATCCACACTCAAAACCCGCGGCCTGACAGTCACCTTCGACTTCGCCGGCGGCACGGCTTCGGGACAACTGTTCGAAGGGCCATACGCCAGCAAAGAACTCGGGGATCTCGACGAGGAACAGCTCAAGGAACAACTGGCCTTCTTCCAGAACAGCGACCGCCAATCCGCACTGTTACTTCAGGCCTACATGCTGCGCAAAGGCTTCAGCGGATTTTCCAATGCAGGCCAGGCCACTGATCTCAATGAACCGCTCACCGAAAGCGAGGCTCTGCAGATTCTCGGCCTCGAAACAGGCGCGAGCCGCGAAGATATCCTCAAAGCGCACAAACGCCTGATCCAGAAGCTTCATCCGGACCGTGGCGGCAACGCCTATCTGGCCGCGAAAGTGAATGCGGCACGGGATCGGTTGGTGAAAACCTGAAACCAGCCACTAACATTACACCAATACAACCCCTGACGACACAGTTCCGCGAAAATCCAGATTTCACCCGCAGGAGCAGCCTCGGCGGCGAACAACTAAAATTCCACTCACGGCAACACCGACCCCGAGAACCAGCGTCCGCGCTCACATCCCAAGCAATACCACCCCGCTCAAAACTCTTGATTTCACCCCGCAAAGAGTACACTATAAGCACCATTCTCCATGCACGACAAACCCACTCGTATAACATTGCAAAAGGAATCAATCCCATGGAATCAGCATATGGCGAAGAGCTCGAAATGTTCCGCCGCACAGTGCGCAGCTTCTTCCAGAACGATGTCGAACCCCGTCTGAACGAACTGCAGAAAGGCACCGACGAGAAGTTCTGGAAGGACGCTGGCAAGGCGGGCCTGCTCGGCGTAGCCGTGCCCGAAGAATACGGCGGCCCGGGTGCCAGCCCTCTTGCCATCTGCGTGGTATCGGAGGAGCTTGGCCGGTCTCCTGCCGGCGCCACCCTCGGCTCCTGCCTCAACGCCGACATGACCACCCTGTTCATGGCCAACTACGGCAACGAGGAGCAGAAACGCAAATGGCTGCCTGGCGTCATTTCTGGGGACATCATTCAATGCACCGCACTCACGGAAGCCGACTCAGGCAGTGATGCGGCATCCATCCGCACGACGGCCGTGCGCGACGGCGACCACTACGTTATCAACGGCTCCAAGAGCTACATATCCAATGGCGTGAAATCCCATCTCATGTATGTGCTTGCCAAGACGGATCCCAGTAAGAAAGGTCGTGGCATCTCCATGATATTGGTGCCCTCCGACACTCCTGGCGTCACCGCTCGGCTCATGCCCACCATGGGCTTCCCCGGCGGCGACACCGCCGAGATATTCTTCGACAATGTGCGCGTACCGGTGGAAAACCTCGTCGGCGAGGAAGGCATGGGGCTTGCCATGTTCCAGCCCATCATCTCCCTCGACCGCCTCCAGATCTGCGCCCGTTCCCAAGGCGCGGCAGAAGCGGCCTTCGAACTGACCCTGGACTACGTGCGCAACCGCAAGATTTTTGGTCAGCGCCTGATCGATTTCCAGAACACCCAGTTCAAGATGGCGGATGTGGAAACAGAAATTGCCCTGGGCCGCGCCCTGCTCAACGAAACCATCAGGAAATACAATGCCGGCACGATCACCGACAGAGACAGTTCAATCCTGAAAATCTACATGCCGGAAATGGAATTCCGCGTGATGGACACCTGCCTGCAATTCTGGGGCGGCTCCGGCTTCATGCACGAAACTACGATTTCGCGGATGTTTACCGCGGCAAGGGTGCAACGGATTTACGCAGGAGCGACGGAGTTGCAGAAGTCGATGCTGGCTAGGAGTTATTTGCAACCCTAACCTCATCTTGCACAAGCACGGTCTGCAGGCACAGCGTTATCTCGATCTCGGTATTGGTTCCGTCAATTGTACAGGGTGACACCAGAGACACCGATCTCACGACTGACCTGTGCTACGGACTGTGCATTGGGCGGGCACCGAGTTCCCGCAGTTCCGCTAAAGCGCCTGAATCAAGCTCGCGCCACCTCTATGCCGGACGCCGTCCACCCAGTAAGCAGGTTCTCCGATGGACTCGTCCCGGGGATAGTTGTGGCCCTCGGTTTTGATGTCATGTAATCAGTAACGACACCTGAACGATCGTTTGCTTGTACTCGCCTTCTCGATTCATACCTGACGCAACACATGGATGCGCCTTCTCCCTCAACGCTCACGACAACGGTCTTCAGCCAATGTCGCTTGAGGGTGGCTTGGAGCCCCCCCTGCAGGCAGACTCTGGAGGGTCGGCTCCTCCATCACTTCAGCAGCTTCTCTTACTTCACAATCAGCTCCTACCGATTGATCCGCAATGCTGCGGCACACATCTATCCTGACAGAGGGGGGGCCTAGATTATTTATCAATTTTTTCCAGATTAACTCTAACTATTGCACTTCCAAGAGAAGAAAATTCAATATATTTATCTGTGACCCGAGTATTCGAGGCTGTTGCATTAAACCTTAGACTCTCACCAAGCAAGTAGTAACGCACAGATTCTCCACTCCCCCAATCAAGTACTTCTACTGAATACTGACCATCTCTTCGACCTATACAATACAGGAATTTTTTTATATTTGGTGTACATATTGTCGGCGCGAGGCTTAAATGAGTTGTCCAAGCAACCTCTAATTCTCGCTTGATACTATTCCAATGATACTTTACTCCGCCGTGAACCGGATATTGAGGAAAATGTAGTGCGGTATAATTAGCAAACATTTGCCTATCATATGAGCCCTGCCATTGCGGCTCTACTTTTGGTGCATCATTTGGCCAAAAAAAACCATAGCCATAAGCAACCGGCGAAGCTTCTATCCGCAGCCTATCCGATGTGTCATAGCCAAATGTCAAGGGAATAGTACCTGCCAGCCGCCGCGGATGATTAGGGATGCCCTGCCAATCATCGGGAATCTCATCTCGCCAGTAAACATTGACACCATTAACACCATCCGCCATTACAACCAATAGGTCATTGCCCTCGCCCCAGCCTATGGGCGTAGGAGTAGTTCCACTCCCATTTTCTCCAGCCTCATACGGCACACTCCATGCCCCGTAGCGAGGGTCTAATGTGAGATTTTTTCCTGTCCACTGCACTCTGTGTAGAAAATCACTACTAACAATATATATACCACCTTTATCATCTAAAGAAATAGTATTTCTAACAACTCCGCCCATCCACTCAGCATCAGGAGACAATGCTTTTGCTTCAGGAAGCACAAGACTATCATATTTCTCAAGATCCTGGTTCAGAACAAAAATTTGCCCATCATTCGTAACAACAACAATATTACCATCGTAAGTCAAGCTCATTGCCATTGGCAATGGGTTATTAGACTTATCAATAGGTAGCGCGACAGATCGCTTTAACACCAATGGCGATTCAAAGTCATCAAACTCTTTATCACCAAAAACTTTAATATAGATGCTACCCGAAGAACTATCCTTTACTGCAATAAAAAGCTCGTTATTTTTTGTTAAAAATTTATAAACGGCCCCA
This sequence comes from uncultured Porticoccaceae bacterium, assembly GCA_964469165.1. Taxonomy (GTDB): domain Bacteria; phylum Pseudomonadota; class Gammaproteobacteria; order Pseudomonadales; family Porticoccaceae; genus CAYXXZ01. The sequence continues at coordinate 30,076 of CAYXXZ010000023.1, read as the reverse complement.
GACCCCAATCTAAGTGCCGGTATATGAGTTCTATATACATGATCAAAAAAATGCATTTGTTTTGAGGAATCTTTAATACCAGCTTGAATAAGAATATCAGCTGTATTAAAAAAGTTACTTACTTCTCTGTCTGAAGAAAAATATCCTTCCCGCAACGAATAAGAAGATATTGTTTCTAGAGTATCAGCGTCCAATTTGAAAACTCTATCACTTCCACCACCATATATTGCGCGACGGCCATCAGAGTATTTATCTGAATATAAAAAACTATATCCATTACCAAAGCCTACCGGTTTAAATATAACATTATGATCAGTAAGCTGATAAGAGTCGCCAAGATCTGGACCAGGAAATCTAGAAAACCCAGAAGCAGAAGAATCAACATGGGGCATCGGATATGGACTATCTGCCAAATATATGTTCAAAGGCGGGCTGTCAGCATAGGAAGGCACTGGCAAAGCTATCAAAAAAGCAAAAAAAATAATTTTATCAAACATTACAGAACTCCTTTTTATAGAGCTTTAAATCAACCGACTTTGATAATGGTGAATACGATCACCTAATAATTTCCTCCTTTCGTCAACATCAATCCTTTGAACCCCAGAGGGAAGATTATCAAACAACTCTTTTCGATTAATTTTTCTAATTTTTGGCTTTGGATAGGAACTCGCATTGTTCCATCTCCACATAATTCCTCCCGTAGCCCATCCACAAGTATCAAGCCAATTATGAACACCCGGATCTTGATGTGAGACGACAACTCTAATAACACCATCCTCGTCAATTCTTACCTGCTCATCGTTCAACGATGACTGATGGTAGACAGCATTAATACCGTTACAGAACTCGTCAAATAACATAACATTCCAGTATTTATATTTGTCTGGAACTTCACTTTCCAAGATTAAGACATCATCCTTTCCAAGTGAAAAAGTATAAAATAAATATTTTTGATCAGGCATACCACCATGGTCAACTTGCGCCTCATCAAATATGAACCCAGAATCACTTCCAAGATCAATTCTTTTCTTTTTAAATTTAAGTAAAAACTCTATTTGAACAGACGCAAATCTAAACATAGCCGTCAATGTCCTTTCAAAATCTAGCGCATCTTGATAAAAATCCACCCCCTTATAGTCAAGACGTTCAATCGATATGTTAGGATCAAATTGAGATGAATTTTTAGTTACACTCCTGTACATTAGCTGTGTAGTATTTTGGTGCAATACATAAAACTGACGATCGTGGTACTTTGATCCATTTTTTCCAAGATAAATTTCAAAATTCCCAGATGAATCCGATTCTAATTCATTAATATCAATTTCAGCTAACGTTTTTCCGCTACTAATCTCACCCAGATGAGCTCCACCATCTTTCATTGTAAGTTTAGCAATTGTCGCACTACCTTTTTTCCCTCTCAAGCGATAGGTGGCATCTGAGTCGATAAAGGTATTTTTATAAACATCATCAGGATTTGGAATCCCCCAAGGCAAATAAAAAGGTATGTACGGAACCCACTGAGGACTGTTAATAGATGTGCCAAACGTCTGAATGTAGGCCAGAGATAGTAACATCAGGGTATGTTTTTCAAAATAACTTATTAAATCCTCACTCGAATAACCATACTCAAGCATCAAGCTATCTGCATGATCAAAATAAGCATTAACCAAATACTCTAATTTTTTCTTATGCACACCACTTTCGCAGAATCCGTTTGCACTAAAAGCCCCAAATATTGAGACGAATGCTGGTATCTTTAAGATATCTCTTCTGTTCATAAAAAAACACCCTCAAAGCTATATAAACAATTTTAGAAAAAAGAATAATCTAAATAAAATCCGTACATTACAGGGTCAGAAGGCCCATATGCATCACTACTTGGTGGACTATTATTTGTATAAACAGAATATTTCTCGTTTGTTATATTTCTCCCCCACAATGCAAACTTAAAATTATTACCATAACTACTCCATGAAACTTCCGCATTTAAAACACCATAGGAGGGTTCTTCCAGCCTATTCTCAGGATCCCAATAAAACCCATTGTTATAGAAATAACTTAGACTGAAGCTAAGATCTCCAGTGTACACGGGTATTACATATACGGCTGATAAATTATAAGTAAGATCAGGCGCTCTCGTTAATTCATTCCCGGAGAAATCAGCGGGTATATTAGCTATATTACCACCAACTGGACGACCAGAAGAGTCTACTCGTGGGCGATTCGTCAGGCCAAGATAATCTTTATACTCAGAGTCTAAGTAAGCCACTCCTGCCGCAACCCATAAATCTTCAGTTGCCTGAAATTCAAACTCCATCTCGGCACCTGATATTTCTGCTTTAGCGGCGTTTGCTGACTGAAGCGATGTTGTGCTAACGGTTACCAATTGAAGATCCTTAAAGTCATACCAAAAAGCTGAAGCATTGACTCTAACTCTCCCATCGTAGAAATATCTAGATTTATAGCCAATCTCTAGCGCATCAAGCACTTCTGGTTCAAGAGCTGGACCAGGCTGACCAACATTTATTAAGTTGTAAACTCCTGTCTTAAAACCTCTACTATAGTTGGCATAGATAAGGCCATAACCTTCAATCTGATGATCCAGACCAATACGGTAACTCAGCTCACCAAAATCATCTTCTTGTTCATAAGAACCAATACTTGATACGCCATTGGCATAGGTTATGCCACTCATTTCAATATCGTCTTGATTCCACCTTAAACCAACAGACAAGCCCGTTTCATCCAGAAACTCCCACCTCACCTCTCCGAAGACAGCCCAAGCTTCAACTATCTGCTTGGAATATCCCACAAGCTCTACCGTAGGACTTGAAATTCTAAACGGGTCGTATGAGCTTTTATTTTTGTACAAATAAACTCCTGTTATCCACTCCAGCGACTCACTTTTCTTTGATTCAATTCTAATTTCTTGAGTTAGAGTTTCTGATAGTATTGGATTTACAGCTGTTTGAATAAATGCTGCTGAACCATCACCATCAAAATAGGTTACAGCCTCATCTTTGCCGTAACTTGTAATACTAACAAGATCGAAATTACTAAGAGAATAATCAAACTGTGCACTTACTCCCTTAGACTCTACGGTTGTGTATCCAACAAACTCATTAGCAATTTTAAAAAAGTCTCCAGAATAACCCAACCCGGTACTTGCAAATGCACCTGGCAAAGGCTGCCTTATTGATCCTTGGCTACTCTCAAAATCAGCATAGTAACCGATAATCCTAATAGACAAGTCGTCATTTGGAGTTACTAGCAGCTTGCTCCTCCATGAGAAATTATTCTCAGGTACAAAATTTTTTCCTTCAAGAGGATTATCAATCGGCGATCTTCCTTGGTCTTTATAGTATAAAGCTACATCTCCAGCAGCATTTTGGCTTATACCCAGACTTCCGTAAAAATTAGCCTCATATGTATCATAATTCCCATACCCAATCCTTAATTTTGCTGTAGGCTCATTAGATGGCTCTTTAGTAATAATATGAACCAACCCACCCGTTGCATTTCTACCAAACAACGTTCCCTGAGGCCCCTTAAGGACTTCAACTCGCTCAACATTGTTAAATCCATAGATTGCTCCCGTCCTGGGGACTGGACTATATACACCATCAACAAATGTGGCGACTGATGGCTCGTTACCCGCTGCGGCAAGATTGGTACCTATCCCTCGTATAAACATTACGTTCGCGCCTGCGGTTTGTGACACATTCAAACTTGGCACCACCTGCCCCAGGGTTGCAATCCCTTGAATACCACTTTTCTCTAATCCTTGTGCAGTGACTGCTGTAACCGTAATTGGAACCTCCTGAATACTTTTCTCCCTTTTTGTCGCAACCACAACAATCTCTTCAATACTTGCTGATTTTTTGTAAGATTGATCTTCTTGTGAATAGGCACCCGAAGATAAAGCTGAAATTCCAGCTAATATTGTTGTAATAAAATGAGGAATTTTTAACTTTTTCATCTCTTTCTCCCTATCATTTTCTTTAATTTTTTTTAAAACTATAACGTAACCATTTCCTGTTACCTGTCCCGAAAGGCCGCTACCATCTAGGATCTTTTGAAGCGCATCCGAAATTCTATATCTTCCCTCAAGAGAATAATTATTTTCCTCACTCACCAAATTCAGAGGATAAATCGCCTGCATGCTGCACTGCCTGACAAGCTCATTAAGGGCATCCACTAAAGATGTCTCATGAAAATCCAGATCACATACTTTATTTCCTTGAGCTACAGCCACATTCGTCACTAAGAGCGCGAGAGCCAGCATGTGATGTCGCAATCGGCTATTTGATTTATGCAGCCTCACCACTCTGATGAGCTTCGGTTTTGGTTCAGAGACGGCCAAAGCACCCGTCTTTATGGATGAGACACAGTGATCTGGAAAACCCACTACTCGGATTTTAAGATTTTTGTATTTTTTTAAGGAACTACGTTTTTTCAGCAAGGGATTATCTTGTGAGACTTCGCTGGATTCTATCCGTACCCGACAGTTCAATAATTTTTCCGTCAAGACGGATAACGCTTACACCAAGTCCCACCTCCACCGCTTCGAGGAGAGGGTCCAGATCTCCCAGGTCAAAGTAGCCCGCCACCTGCAGGCTACTGATCTCCGGGTCTGTTATCCTGATTTCCCTGTCGGTATAACGGCTGGCTTCGGCAATAACTTCTGCGAGAGTCTCACCTTTGAACAACCACTTTCCGCTTTTCCAGGACAGCCTTTGCTCGAGCTTGTCCTCTGAAATCAAGATCAGTTCATCAATGGATTGGCGGTAACTGACTGTCTCCCCTTTTTGCTTAAGCACAGCAAACTCCACAGTTTCTTGCTGCGAGTGAGCTTTTCCCTCAAGCTGTCCCACATTGGCTTTTCGGGCAGCGATAACCTCCACAATCCCTTCGGCCAATGTGACATCCACCGCACTGCTGTCAGTCACCCGAATACTGAACGCCGTACCGACGGCACGAACCATGCCATTACCTGCATAGACGATGAAAGGCCGCTCGGCGTCCTTGGCTACGTCAAAGTAACCTTCGCCTTGTTCCAGATAGATAGCGCGTTCGCCATCGCTGAATCTCACCCGCGCCCTGGACTGAGTATTAAGATTCATCTGTGAGCCATCAGCCAGTTCGATGACGGTATGTTCACCGAGGCTGGTCGTATAAAGTTTTTCTGCAACTTCATGAGAGCCCTCCGTGGCTCGCTCCATAAGCACGGGGGCAGCTATGAAAGCAATCCCCACCGCCAATGCCACAGTGGCTGCTGCCGCCAACATCTTCAGGGACTTTCCCGCTCTGGTGTACTTTCGAGCTTCTACCGCATTGGGTCCCGCACTTGCGGGCTGCACGGGGACTTCTTCAGGCAGAGGAAAGAGTTCGGCAAGCACTTTGGCGACATCCATCTCGCCCCACAAGCTGGCCATCTTCAACAGCGTGGCCTTGTGTTCAGGCCCCCCCGCCAACCAGTCGTTCAGCGCTTTTCTATCTTCTGACGAGAGCTCTCCTCGATCCAGCTTCACAAGCCATTGCGCTGCCGCGTTCTTCAACGCGGCATTGTCGGGAAATTGCACAACGTTTTTCATCGGATCGTCCATTTTTCGGTCTCGACATCGAAAGTGGCATCCTGCCTTTCCATGAATTCGGTGCAGCGCAGCATGCCTTTGACAAGGTGCTTCTCTACAGTACTGACACTGATGCCCAGTTGTTCCGCTACTTCATTCTGGGAGTAACCGTACACTTTGCGCAATATCAGCACCTTGCGACACTGCTCCGGCAGCTGCGAGGCCACCCGGCAGAAGAGCACCAGCCGCTCTGAATAGATGGCTTCGTGCTCCAGCGACACTGTCTCCAGAAAGCTGGTATCTTCCGGGAAGTGCTCAATAAAATCGAAAAGTTCGTAGTAGTTGCGGGTGAGCTTGTTGATCGCCAGATTGCGCGCGGTGGTGTACAAGTAAGAGCTCGGATAATGGATATCCCCCTTGGCGGCTGCCTCCAGCGTTTTGAGAAAGGAGTCCTGAACCACATCCTCGATATCCTCGGAGCGTCTCAGGAATCTTCGCAGATAGCCTTTGAGACGGCCATAAAGTTCCACTGTTTCCTTATCCATAGCTATTCTCGTTATATATCTTGTCAGCTAGTCGATACTACATCAGCCTTCGGCCCTCACAAACACCGCCCCGCCCTCTTCCTTTACTTCTCTAAGCGACAACGGCCTGGGCTTCTTGCCCATGGCAATCAACTTGCGTGTCCAGCCGGGCATGGGTTTACCGGCGACGCCGGTGCACCAGTCCATGTTTTCTCCGGTTTGCACGTCGAATGAGGAGTTGTGCCACGGACACGTGATGACGCCTTGTGCGATGTTCCCTTTTTCGAGGGGCAGCCCCAGATGCGGGCATCGGTTTTCGAAGGCGCAGAGCTTGCCGTCGACGCGGGTGAGCAGCAGTTTTTCCTTACCGGCACGAACGCTGTGCAGCGTGTCTTCCTTGATATCCGTGGTATTGGCAACCTGAATCATTTCCATGACGACCCCCTTATCTACTATTAGTTACGGGATGGCGGCCGACCAGATACGGCCATTTTTTGCGGACCGCCAGCTCACATAGTAGTCAGGCTATGCCGAAAAATTCAACCCGCAACGTCTGGAGCCAAGACTGGCGGGCCTTTGTGCTGAAAAAAGTAGCGTAGCACGGGGCCAGCGAGCGCGCTGCCGAACATGACTGCTGCCATGGCGAGAGGCGTGCCGTCACTCGTCAAGGCAACCAGCAGACCCGTGAATGCACCGATGATGAAACCACTGGCGCCCAGCAGCGCCGCTGCCGTGCCGCTGTTGGTGGGAAAGAACTCGATAGCGCTGGCATTGGAATTGGACATGATCAACGATTGCGCGCTCAGCGTCAGCATGACCAGCACCACCACCACGAACAGTGAAGGGCGATCACTCAGCCAGCAGTGCAGCAGCAGGCTCAGCGCGCCCATCACCTGCATCAGTTGGCCGAGGGAGATCAGGCTGGTCACGCGCTGATAGCGAATCAGAAATACATTGATGCGGTTGAGCAGGATCAGGGTCAGCACATTGGCGCCAAACAAGAAGGGATAGAGAGTCTCGCTCACCCCGAAATAGCCCATGTAGACGCTCGGGGACGCGGTAATGAATGCGAACAGGGCGCCCGACGCACAGCTGGTAGAGAGCAAGAAACCCATGGCATACCGGTTGCCGAGTACCATGAAATAGCGCCGCAACGTGCCAATTTTTTGCTCCGGCACGAGTCGGGTTTCGGGCACCGAGCGATAGAGTGCCAGGCCGATGACAAACGCATACAGCAACAGGAACACGAAAATCGCCTGCCAGCCGGCAAAGCCGAGAATAATCACGCCCAGCAGGGGCGCGACCAGCGGCGCCATCAACATTATCAGCCCCATGTGGGCGAAGTAACGGGCACTCTGCTTACCCTGGGTGATATCGCGAATGATCGCCCCGGGATTCACCACCGAAATACCGCCGCCCAGTGCCTGTATCACCCGGAAGAACCACAGCATTTCAATAGTCGTGCTCAGCACGATGCCCAGGGTGCCAGCGATGAACAGGGCAAGACCCGTAAAAATGCCGCAGCGGCGACCGAAATGATCCGAGAAGGGGCCGCCGAGTAGTTGTCCCGTGGCATACCCCGCCAGATAAATACTGATGGTGAGCTCCACGTCGTGCACCGAAACGCCAAAGGCGCCGGCAATGGTGGGAATGGCCGGCAGGTAGGCATCGATCGCCAGCGGCGTCATCGCCGTGAGGCCGGCCAGCAAAAGCAGAAGGAGTGCAGGATGAGGAAGGGTCTTCATTCGCAAGTGAACTACCTGTGGATCAACGGGGACGTGGCGCCTCCCGCCTCGATCCGGCGGAGACTCTCGTATCGCCCGCCAACATTGGCACCCACGGACGATAACAAGGATAATACCCCACTTCGTTCACAGGCATCAGGATTGACAATGAGTGACACCAGCTTCAACACCACCGAAGAGAAAGCCTCCTACGGTCTCGGTATGCAAATGGGACAGCAATTGAGGAGCGTTTTCCGCGGCGTATCCCTGGATGCGGCCATCGCCGGCGTCAAGGACGCTTATGCGGGCAGCGTCCCGCAGGTGGATGCCGCGGAGATCAACGATGCCTTCCGCATCCTCCAGGAGAAAATCAACGAGGAAGAAGCCGCCAACGCCAGCAAGTACGCCGCCGAGGGCGAAGCGTTTCTTGCCGAAAATGCCGAGCGCCCCGACGTCGTCGTGACCGAGTCGGGCCTGCAATACGAGATCATCCAGGAAGGCAGCGGCGAGAAACCGACGCTGGCCAGCACCGTGCGTACCCACTACAGCGGCACCCTTATCAACGGCGTCGAGTTCGACAGCTCCTACAAGCGCGACGAGCCAGCCGAGTTCCCTGTTCAAGGCGTGATCGCAGGCTGGACCGAAGCCCTGCAAATGATGTCTGTAGGCTCCAAATGGCGCCTCTTCGTACCCTATCAGCTCGCCTACGGCGCCCAGGGCGCAGGTGGCGCTATCGGCCCGTACCAGGCGCTGGTGTTCGAAGTCGAATTGCTTGAGATAGTGTGAGTTCAGTTTTCAGTTGACAGTTTTCAGTTGACAGGGGGGGAGCCTCGTAATGCCTTCGCAGTTCCCCCGAACTTTCCTGACGACTGAGAGCTGACAACTGCTGCCCCATCATGCCGTAAGGCGCTGCGAGATCCTGGCAATCTGCCTCGGAAACGGGTTGTCCTCGAGCATGAAAATCAGCTCTTCCACCGGCAATGGCTGGCTGAAAATATAGCCCTGGATGATGTCCACGCCGCGACCGCGCAAAATCTCATATTGGGCAATGGAATCCACCCCCTCCGCAACCAGGCGCAGGTTGAGGCTGCGCGCCATGGCGATGATGGCCGTGACCAGCTCCGAGTTGCGCTTGCCGCCCGGCGCGTCGAGCGCAACGATGAAGCTGCGGTCTATCTTCAGCTCGTCGAGAGGAAAGCGGCTCAGGTAATTGAGTGACGAATAGCCGGTGCCGAAATCATCCACGGCGATGCTGACTCCCAGAGCCTTGAGCTGCTGCAGGGCCTCGATGGAGCTCTCGGCGTGCCCCATGATCACACTCTCGGTCAGCTCCAGTTCGAGCATCTGCGCATCGATGCCCGTTTGCGCGATGATGGTACGCACCTCTTCAATAAAGGAGGCGGTGAACTGCAAAGACGACACATTGACCGAGATCTTCGGCAGCGCCAGGCCCAGTCCGGCGATCTCGCGGCCCTGCCGACAGGCTTCGCGCAAAATCCAGGTACCCAGCTCGCCGATCAGCCCCATCTCTTCCGCTAGAGCAATGAACTGCAGCGGCGAAATATCGCCTTTGTCTGGGTGCACCCACCGCACCAGCGCTTCGGCGCCGACGATCTCACCCGTGCGAATGTTCACCTGGGGCTGGAAATGCAGTGTCAGTTCCTCGCGCTCGATGGCGCGCCGCAAGTCCGCCTCCAACTGCAGGCGGTTCATGCTGGCCACATTCATGGACGGCGCGTAAAACAGGAAGTTGTTGCGACCCGCCTTCTTGGCGTGATACATGGCGGTGTCCGCCAGGCGCAGCAGCTCTTCCACGGTTTCGGCATCGCGCGGCGCCAGGGCAATACCGATGCTCGGGGTAATCACCAGTTCGTGCCCTTCGATGAAGAACGGATCGCGCATCGCCTCCAGAATCTGCACTGACACCTCCCCCGCCGGGCTGGCATCGCCGATATCGTTGAGCAGCACCGTGAATTCATCGCCGCCCAGGCGGGAAATCCCGATGTTCATGTTGTTGTCGCCGTGACCAAAGGTGGCGAGCAAGCGGTTGTCGCGCAAACAGCGCACAAGGCGCGCCGCCACTTCCTTGAGCAGTTCGTCGCCCACCGTGTGACCGAGCGAATCATTGATGCGCTTGAAATTGTCGATATCGAGGAAAAGCAACGCCACGACCTTGCTCTCATGGCGGGCGAGATGGAGCAGCAGCTCAAGTTGCTCGATGAACAGCTGGCGATTGGGCAGCGACGTAAGCCCGTCGTAATAGGCCAGCTGGCGCAGGCGGCTCTCGGCGTGGGTGACCTGTTGCACCGCCTGATTCAGCTCCTGATTGCGTTTCCACAGCTGCTCGGTGCGCTCGGCAACCTTGAGACTCAGCAGTTTGTTGTCCACGTCGACCTGAGATTTGTGGCGGTTGAGCTCATCGATGATGAGGTTGAGAGTAGCCACCAGCTGCTGGATTTCCTCAGGCCCGTCGATACGGAACGGCTTGTCCAGTGTTCCCAGCGAGATATCACGGGCGCGACCGGCCAGGTTTGCCAGCGGCGCCGTCAGCAAGCGCGTGGCCCACATCACCGCGAGCGCAGCCACAACGGTAAAAATCGCTACATAGAACAGCACCGAGCCGATATAGGGTGTCAGCGATTGTCGGATCACGGCGAGATCCGCCACCAGATGCAGATAGCCCACCAGAAGCTGGCTACTGGTGTTCTCCATGGCGGCCAGAGCCTGGCCGTAATCGGCGCTGTCTCGCGGCGTTTTCACGGTGTCCACCGCGGCGAACACCGGCACGCGCAGCACCATGTCTTGTTTGTCGCCCGCAAGGAATGGCGACACAGCCATGCGCACTTGCCTGATATCACCACTGATGGCCCCGGCCATCAACCCTGTGTCCACACTCACCCCGCCGCCACGCGCAATTTCGTTGCCCACCGTGTCGCGGATCACGGCGCTTTTCACGGCTGGCAGCTGCAGAAAGCCGGCCAGTTGCTGCTGCAAAAGTGGCTCGTCCCTGAAATAAACGGCGAACTGCAGCGAGGCATCGGTCTTCACAGACCAGACGATCTGCTCCACCAACTGCTCCCGGGCAGTGCGGTATTTCTCGGATATCAAATAAAGGGCGCTGAAAACCGCGGCAACAAAGGCCATGGAGAGAAACAATAGATGAATACTGGTCGCAATGCGCAATCGCGTGAGCATAATAATTATCGGCATCCAGGCTTCGACATTTGCTACTGAAGCGCCTTCAGTGGCTACAGATGCCTAAGATGCGACTTTTTTGCCCGCTTGTAAAGAGCAGGTGCAGGGTGCTTCGTCCCCGGCCACGCCCCGGCAAAGGGCTTTCGAGGCACGCCGTGAACCCATCCATGGGGGCTCGACAGCGGCTATCCATGCCGCTGACGGTCTCGAAAGCCCTTTGCCGGGACGCAGCCTCACCCTGTTGCCAATTTCATTGACATGGCGCGATTGCCCTGGGAGCAGACGCCCCTTGGTTGGGATTGCCAAGGGGCACCGATGGAATATCCTCAGGCTGCGCAGATCGCCTCGCCGTGCCCCTGCACTTCCACCAGGGCGCGGTGCAGGCTTTTTACTGCCTTGTCGTAGTCGGCTTCGTCGATGACGAACTGCATGTCTACCTGGCGCATGGACTGATGCATGGCCAGAATGGAGATCTTCGCCTCCGCCAGCGCACTCACCGCCTTGGAAAGAATCCCCGGCACCTTCATGTCGCTGCCGATGGCGGATACCACCGCCACCTTGCGCACTTCGATACGGCTGTCGGGATGCTGCTCCTCGATGGCCGTGCGGATGCGCTTGGTGGTTTTCAGGTTGGTCGCCAGATAATGGGTGATGCTGTTGGCTGTCACGTCCTTGGTGACGATCTCGGCGCCAAAGCGGCCAATACTCTGGAGAATGTCCCTGTCATAGCGGTGAATCTCGCCCATCATGTTCTGTTCCAGACACTCGATGGCATAGATGTCGCGGCGTCCGGCGATGATCTCGACACAGGGCGTATCGCTCACATAATCGCTGGTCACCAGGGTGCCGCCGTGCTCCGGCTCGAAGGTGTTCTTGATACGCAGGGGAATACCGTTCTGGCGCAGCCCCTTGGCCGCCTTGGGGTGAATCGCCTCCATCCCCAGGTTGGCGAGCTGATCGGCAACGTCGTAGTTGGTGCGGCCAATGGGCACGGCGTTGTCCTCGCCCACGGTGCGGGGGTCGGCGCTGCTCAGGTGGAATTCCTTGTGAATGACGGCCTCCTCGGCACCTGTCAGCACGGCAATCCGGCTGAAAGTCATTTCACTGTAACCGCGCGCAAACGTCTTCATCAAACCCTGTGCGGTATGGGTGTAGCCTGTGGCGATGGGCAGCTCTTTCGTGACATCGACATTGCGAAAGGTTTCGCCGATGCGCTCGTCGAGGGTCAGATGTTTTTCCGCGGCCCAGCCGGTCAGGTCGACAAAGCGGGCATTGATGCCCTCCTCCGCGAGAAGCTGGGTGAGGTTCCAGGCGCTGTGGGCCTCACCGAGGCTGGCGAGCATTTCCCTGACGATTGCCAGGTGGGCACCCAGGTCGAAGTGGCCGTGCCGACAGATGTTTTCCAGATCGCGCAGGCACTGGCGGCTTTCTTCCACCCGCTCGCCGATAAAGGCATCGGCGCGACGCCGCGCCAGATCGCTGGAAAACAGCTCGGCGTTCAATGCGCACAGGCGCGTCTTGACATCGTCCAGCGCCTGTTCCCAGCAATGATTTTCACTGGCGGCGGCAAACAGCCCGTAAACGCCGGGCTTTGCGGTCTTTTTCACTTCCAGCAATAAATCGGTGATGCCGCCGTAGGCCGACACCACGAAAATACGGTTGTACACATCCTCTGAGGCGCAGCCCCGATAAATGATGTTGTCCCTGACCGCCTGATACTGCGACATGGACGTACCGCCGATTTTCTCTACCGTATGCATGGTTGAATACCTTTTACTTCCTGTGAATTGCACGATCAGGCTTCGATCACTTCCGCTTCGAGCTCGTAGGCGCCCTCGGCGTTGTGTACTTCCTTGCCGTGCAAAGGCGGATTGAAAACGCAAGCCATTTTCATTTCTTCCTTTGCGCGCAGAATGTGCCTGTCGTGGCGATCGAGAACATAGAGCGTGCCCGGCTCAATGACATGAACCTCGCCTGTCGCACGATCCTCGATGGTGCCGCTGCCGGAAATGCAATACACGGATTCGAAATGATTCTGGTAATGCATGGGCAATTCGGCGCCCTTATAAATGGTGGTAATGTGAAACGAAAAACCGACGTTGTCGCTCTTGAGCAGCAAACGAGTACTTTCCCAGCCTTGAGAAACGACTCTACGCGCGGTTTTTTCCGCCTCGGGTAATGATCTGACAATCATGAAAACTCCTTACAAAATTTGAATTGAATTACTGTAGGAGCGACCTTGGCCGCGAATCGTTTGTCACACAGGCATTCGCGACCAGGACCGACCCGACAATCAGGCGCTGAGCAACACCAGCGGCGCTTTCCAGTCCTCGGAGAAAAAATCTTCCTCGGACGGGACTTCGTCGAGACCGCTCACCACTTCGTGAACACTTTCCTCGATGATATCGAGCCCCTTCTTGAGGTTCTCATCGCTGATCGTGAGGCTGCACAGGCATTTCAAAACCTGGTCGTCGGCGCCGCTGGTTTCGATAATCATCCCTTTCTTGAAGGCCAGGCGCGCGATCTTGCCCGCCAGCTCACCGCTGACGCAATTGAGGCCCTGGAACAGGCCGCGACCCCGCGCGGTGAAGTGTCCTTCGCCGTAGCTGGCCACGATCTTGTCGAGGCGCTGTGCCACGTACTTGCCCTTGCGCTGCACTTCTTGCGCAAACTGATCATCGGACCAATAGGCATCGATCGCCGCCTTCGCCGTGACGAACGCAAGATTGTTGCCGCGGAACGTGCCGTTGTGCTCGCCCGGTCGCCACTGGTCGAGATCCGGGCGAATGAGAACGATGGCGAACGGCAGGCCGTAACCGCTGAGGGATTTGGAAAGCGTCACGATGTCGGGGGTAATTCCCACCTCTTCAAAACTGAAGAAGGTGCCCGTGCGCCCACAGCCGGCCTGGATATCGTCGACGATCAGCAGAACATCATGCTTTTTGCACACCGCCGCCAGATTGCGCAGCCACTCGCGGCTCGCCACGTTGATGCCGCCCTCGCCCTGCACCGTTTCCACAATCACCGCCGCGGGATGATCGATGCCGCTGGAGGGATCGCTCAGCATCTTGTCCAGATAGGCCGTGGTATCCATGTCCTCACCGAGATAGCCGTCGTAGGGCATGCGTGAAACGCCACTCAGGTTCACTCCGGCCGCGCCACGGTGATGTGAATTGCCAGTGGCCGCCAGGGCGCCGAGGCTCACACCGTGAAAGCCATTGGTAAAGGAAATAATGTTGTGTCTGCCGGTGACATTGCGGGCAATCTTGATGGCCGCTTCCACGGCGTTGGTGCCGGTGGGCCCGGTGAATTGCACCACATAGCTCAGGCCGCGGGGCTCAAAGATTTTCTCCTTGAAGGTAGTAAGAAAGGCTTCCTTGGCCGTGGTGTGCAGATCGAGGCCGTGACAAATACCGTCCGCGGCAACGTAGTCCAGCAACGCTTGCTTGAAATGGTCATTGTTGTGACCGTAATTCAGCGTGCCCGCTCCGGCAAGAAAATCCAGATAGGCATTGCCGTCGTTGTCGTACATCCACTCTCCCTTGCCGCGCTCGAAAAGCTTGGGAAAGGAGCGAGCATAGCTCTGCACTTCTGATTCGATTTCGTCAAAAATTTTCATGGTGTCCTCTGGTGAGTTACGAGTTGGGGCACTACCCCTTCTGTGGGTGGAAAACGATCCACTGTGCGACTCAACGCAGCGGGCCGATCGTGAAGCGGATTTCTGATTCATGCTGGCCGCCGAAATGGCGATCCTTGTGATACAGCAAATCCTTGCTGAGCGCCGCGCCATGGCGGCGTGCAAAACCCTCGAACATTGCCGTTGAGGCTTCGTTGTCGGGCGTGACCGTGGTGTGCATGTAACGCACTGCACGACAGGCGTCACAATCCACGAGATAGCGCAACATTCTCCCGCCAAGCCCGTGCCCGCGGGCACTGGGAGCCACTGCCACCTGCCAAATGAACAGCACGTCGGGAGTGGCTGGGGGAATGTAACCGGAGATGAAAGCAACCAACTCGCCCTGTCTTTCGACCTTGACGCTGGTATCCGCGAAATGGTCGCACTGAAGCAGGTTGCAATAAATTGAATTTTCGTCGAGAGGAGGACAGGCGCGTATCAATTGGTGGACACGGAAACCATCCTCAGCCACCGGCGCGCTCAACACAAAGTCGTCTGAAGCGCTCCCGCCGGCCTCGCCAGCTACGGAATCATCTTGTTTGGAATCGCCCATAATTACATTCACCTCAACGTATTTTTCTATGTAAAACAGGCGTTAAAGGGTCATTAATCATCAAAAACTACATTTCGCTTGAGGAATATGTATTGTACTCAATGGATCTCATAATGCAAATTGAATTAGAGTAGCGGATTGCCTTTAGCCTGCTGCAGGATTACTCTTTGTATTTATCCAACACGGAAAAATCCTTGTGAAACAGATAGATGAAGTATTGATGGCGCTGCGACGCGTCATTCGTGCCACCGACATGCATTCCAAGCATCTCAGCAAAACTGCAGGTCTCACGGCACCACAGCTTCTCATCATGCAGACCCTGGAACGCGGCGGCGCGCAGACCATCGGCGACATCGCGCGCGCCATTTCCCTCGGCCAGGCGACCGTCACGACTATCGTCACAAGATTGGAAAATCGCGGGCTGCTGACGCGGGAAAAATCCACCCAGGACAGGCGCAAGGTCTATGTGTCGCTGACCGACGCAGGCAAGAAAGCCATCATCGAAGCCCCGACACCGCTTCAGGAAGAATTCGTTGAGCAGTTCGCAAACCTGAAGAACTGGGAGAAGTCCATGATCCTTTCGTCATTGCAGCGGGTCGCGCAAATGATGCACGCGGAAGATATCGATGCGTCGCCCATTTTGGATGTAGGGGATCTGGATCGCGAACAGGTCGCCGAACAACCTCAGGAGCGTGCGGCCAACCGCGACTTGAGCAAGAACCAATAATCATCGATGAGCCGGGAAAGCCCGGGCACCACCACCGCCTCAGCGAGTTGCCCGGCGGCATCGGGAAAATCCATGCCGCCATAACCGGCAGCGGCATATTCCCAATCCAGAACATAAAGTTGATCACCGCGCCGGATTAGATTCCCCACGCCCAGGTCGTGATGGGTCAGTACGGGTGTCCAGTCTGCGCGCTGAAAAGCCTGAATAGCGTGTGCATTATCCTGTTTGCGTTGCCGCAGCGCGCCGTCGATGACAATACCGCGGCGATCGAGACACCGTTCGTAGTGGCACAGGTGAGCCCAGTAATCGAATTTTGGAAACGGCAGGGAAATTTGTTGCGCAGCCGACATCAACTTACGCAACAAAGTCTGGTTGTTTTCTTGCTGCACATCACGTGCCGTCCACGCGTAGCCCTCGATGAACTCACTGACCAGAAATCCCCGTTCGAGATCGGCATGGTGCACAGCTGGCGCATATCCCAGATCGGCAACAGCGCGGAGAATATATAACTCACGACCGCGATCGATATTGAATTCAAAATCGAACGGCGAATTCAAACGTACCACAAGCTGGACACCACCGGCATCCACCAGCCAGGAAACATTGGTAAGCCCTCCCGTGAGCCTGCGCACGACCTGTGGACGCGCCGAAAGCCGGGGATACCATTGGCGCCAGGAAGACAGCGCCTCGTCAAGCCGCACGGCGTGCATTGCGTTCATGGCGTTTCCAGTTGAAATAGCCGAAGGTCACCATGACCACATAAACGGAAAACAACAATGCCGTGAGATAAAGACCACGATCGAAATACAGCAGTGCGGACACAAAGTCGATGACGATCCAGTAAAGCCAATTTTCCAGCACTTTTTTCGCCACCATCCAGGTGGTGACGACACTCGCCCAGGTGGTGAACGCATCCACATACGGCCACACCGCGCGGGTGTTTTCCGCAAGCAGATATCCCGACGCCAGTGTTGCCAGCACAATCAGTGCCATTATTTTTCCGTGTGTGGCGAGCGGCCAGCGGTGAATGGCCACACCTTCGTGACGCGGCCCACCCTTGCGCCATTGCCACCAGCCGTAAACCGCCATTCCCATGTAGAAGACGTTGAGCCCCGACTGCATCAGCAGGCTCACATCCCAGAAAATGAAGGTGTAAATCGTGGTGCTGATGAAGGCGCAATACCAACACCACAGGCTTTCCTTCATGGCCAGCACCAGGTAGGCCACGGCGAGCGCCACGGCCAGACCTTCCCAGGGCGACATCTGCGCCAATGCCGCCCAGACTTCGCTGGAGATCGAACGGTAGTCGAAATTCAGCAATCAAAGTGCCTCATAGCCGGGCAGGAATTTCACCACGAATACCATCTTGCCGTATTTTTCGTAGCTCCATTTCATCAGTCGGGAAAACACCGCCATCACCTCGTCATAGTCTCCCGTCAGCACGGTGCTGGTAGGAAATGTCTCTTTCTTGACGCTGTTCTCAGCAGCGAGCTGATCGATGAACGCCTTGATGATGGGACGATAATCTTCCTGCAAAGGGTACAGCGTGATTTCTGCGCTTAGCATCATGGTCTTGTCTCCTGGTATGGGTTTCGTGAAACCCGGTTGTAGGTTGGGCTGAGGAACGAAGCCCAACGCCGAGGCCGTAAAATTGTTGGGCTTCGTTCCTCAGCCCAACCTACGAACTAAAAGTTATAGGTCGCGGTCAAGCCGTATGTGCGCGGATCGCCGAGTTGGACGTAAGCCTGGTCGTCTTCGTACAGCACACGCGGGTCGTTGGCGAAATAAAAGCCCCGGACACCATAATCCTTGTCGGTGAGGTTCCTGCCCCAGAGCCTGAGATCCACATTGCCGAGGCTGTAAGCGAGACTGGCATGAACCAGGTTATAGGCGGATGACCGCGCGTCGTGGCTGTCGGAATAATAAAAACGGTCGCGGCCTTCCACTTCAACGCGAGCCACGAGATTTTCCACCACCGTCCAGTTGGCGCCGACGTGATACTGATAGTTCGGCGCGTGCCCCTGATCGCGGCCACTCTTGTTCACCAGTTCGTCATCACCGAGAACGTAGAAATCCTTGATCTCCGTATCCAGATAACCCAGGCTGGCGTCGATCTGCAACTGCGGCGTGAGCGCCACGACCGTTTCTATTTCCACACCGCGGTTGGTGCCGGACGAGCCGTTGTCGATGTAGCCCACGAACAGCGGGCCATCGTTGTACCAGCCCTTGAGCTGCACGTCGTCGCGCTCCATCCAGAATGCCGCGGCGCGCAGTTGCCAGCGACCATCGAAATAATCGCCCTTGATACCGATTTCATAGTTGTCCACGGTTTCGGTATCGAACTCCAGACGCGTGTTGAGAAAATCGATCACGCTATCATCAAAATCATTCTTGCGCGCCGTGCCCAAGGCATCGCCATTCACGCCGCCCGCCTTGAAACCGTGGGAAACCAGCGCGTACAACATGGTGTTGTCGTTGGCCTGATATTCCAGACTGATATCGCCACCCCACAGCGTTTCACCGGGCGTTGCCACAACCTCGAGGATATCGTGGTAGTCACCGGAGAAACGCTCCAGACGCGCGCCCACCGTCAGCTGAAGCTTTTCCGCCAGTGGCGCGGACAGCTGACCGTACAGGGCGATATTGCGGTTGTCATAGCGGCTCGCGAACAAACCGGGCTGGTCGAGATCCCAGTCGTAAAAATTCCGTGTCAGGTCTTCGCTCTTGTCGAAATAATACGCGCCCGCCACCCAGTCGATATGGCCGAAGAGCTTGCCGTCCTCGCCGGAAATCATGCGAATATCGAGCTGCACCGAGTCGCGCTCGCGGGAATAGGCGTCGGTACTGGAATACCACCAGTCGAATCCCCACAGTGCGCTGTCGCAGGCGAGACCGTCGCAAATCTCCGTGTTGGTCCAGTCCTCGTCGAAGCTGTAGGACACGTCGGTTTTTTCGAGCGCCAAGGTTGACTGGACACTGACCGCGCTGTTGCCCGTCCAGTTTGCGGTAATGCCGAAAGCCAGGGTTTCCTGCGCATCGCGGCCAGGTTCGTCGGACAGTGTCTTGCGATTGTTGTCGAGAGAAAAATTGTCGTAGCCGTTATCGACATCCACGTAAAACAGCGTGCCGTCGAGACTGAAATCTTCGCTCACCTGCCAGTCGAGCCGCGCGCGTGCGGTAAGCTCGTCGCGCTCGGCTGTGTCGTCGCGGCCCAGGTAGATATTATCGATGTGGCCGTCACTCAAGTACTGCTGTACCGCAAGGCGGCCGCGCAGATTGTCCGCCAGTGGGCCGCTGATCACCGCGCCCAGTTCCCGGCTATTGTAATTGCCGACACCGCCGCTGATCTGACCTTCGAATTCATCGCTGGGCGCCTTCGATGTCACATTCACCATGCCGGCCAGCCCGTAGGCACCGAAGCGGGTGCCCTGCGGGCCGCGCAACACTTCCACCTGTTCGACATCGAACAATGTGCTGGCATTGCCGACGCCGCTGAGATTGATGTTGTCGATGGTCAGCCCTACCGACGGGTCGATGGGATCGACGAACTGGCTACGCTCGCCGATGCCACGAATCTGAATGAAGCGCCCGCGCGACGCCCCTGCCGAAAAATTGACATTGGGCGCGATGTTGAGGATTTCATCCAGATGCTGTGCCGCACGCGACGAAATGGCATTGCTGCCCACGACAGTGAGACTGCCCGAGTACAGGGCTTCCGGCGCTTCGCGAAAATCCGCGGTGACGATGACTTCCTGGATATCCGCACTCATGGCAGGCATGGCAAAGGGCAATGCCAGTACAGCCAGTGAGGAAAAACCGGTTTTGGGTTTGGGGAAAAATTTCAAGTGAGCCTCCTAAACGGCGTGGGTTTGGGAGACCCGGTCTGCGCGCTTGGAAGGTATTGAGAGAGCTACACCTATTCCTACGCCGGCATTAACCGGATCAGGTTCAAAGGGTTCGTCCAGTGGACATCTCAGACCGGAAATTCCATTCCAGCCACCCCTAAGGTCTTTTACTACAATCTAGCGGAGCGGGATTCTACAGGGCCGGGGCCCAGCGGGCAACCGCCGCCAAAAATCCGACGCCAAAAATCGCACAGGTGACCTGTGCGGCTTGTGGCCCGGTGCCTGCCGTGATTTTCAGGGATCGGTCTCGGCGAGGCGCGTCCAGTTCGTCAATACGCCCAGCCGTTGCGCGGCAATTTTGAGGCTCACCAGCAGGGGCACTGCCAGCAGCACGCCGGCAATGCCCCACAGCCAGCCCCAGATAAAGAGCCATACCACCAGCACCAGCGGATTGAGCTGCATCTGTACACCAAGCACCGTCGGCGTGAGAAACTGTGCTTCGAGCAAATTGAACACGAAGTACACCGTGGCCGGCATCAGCGCCAGCAACGCCGCACCGTATTGTGCAAACCCCGCGATGCACAACACCAGCACGGCGATCACCGGCCCCACATAGGGCGCGTAATTGAGCAAGCCCGCCAGCACACCCCACAACAATGCATCCTCCACACCCAGCCACCACAACGCCGCGCCGGTGACGGCGCCAAGCAAGAAATTGATCAGGCTGACGGTGAGAATATAGCGCGACAGTTCGTTGCGAATGGTCGTGACGATATCGACGATTCGCCCGCGATTTTCCGGGCGCGGAAAAATCGTCACCGCCACATTGAACAATTTGGGGCCGAAAATCAGCAGAAAAAGCGTAAGGATCACACAGGTCAACAGCTGTGTAATGATCATCGGCGCCGCCGCCAGCACAGCCACCATGACATCCATACCACTTTGCACGATTTTTTCGCTCACCACGTCGACAGCGGGTTTTTCTTCCACCTGCGGCGACGGCGCGGGCCTCGGATCGTCTCGAAACAACCCGAAGAAGCCAAAACCACGACGCTCCTGCGCGGATTCTTCGGCAACGATCACGACTTTCTCGGGCTGCAGCGCAACCGCAAACGCATCGAATTGCTGCGACAGGTGGCTGGAAAGCTCGGGAAGGCGTTTCGCCCATTTTTGCGCGGGCTCAGCCAACTCCATCGACAGCAGGGCAAAGGGCCCGCAGATAGCACCCAGCACCAATATTGCCGACACGGCGCGGGGAATATAGAAGCGCTTCAGCACTGCCACGGGCGGGCTCAGCAGTAGCGCCAACAACAGCGCCACCACGGCGGGAATCAACAGGGTACGGCCAAAATATAGGGTGTAAACAAGAGCGAGGGCCAGCAACCAGCGCAGTGCCACAGGCTCGCGGCGAGGCTCCTGCGGTTGTCGCGCGTCGCCGCTCACAGGCTCCTTCCGTAGTCCAGCGGCGCGGGTGGAAGAATCATATTGGCGATACCCCAGGCCCGCATGCCCGTGAGGTACAGCTGCCATAACGATCCGGACGAACTCTTCTGCAAGCGCCCCACCAGAAAGCCGCTGCCAAAGCCGCCACCCACGAGCCACAACGGCGGAATGCGCCGCAGACGGTCGATCCGCCGCTGGGCGTTGTCCGCTATCTGGTAGCGCTGCAATACCAGCTTGGTATCGAGCGCCAGAATTTCAGCTTTTAGTTGCTTGCGCATCGGGCTTTACGCTCTCCATGAATTGTCGCAAGTGGCGCCGCGTCGCCGGCAGCGAAAGGCTTTTCCGGTAGCGCGCGCAGGCCGCCCCGAGGATTCCCAGGGTCACCAATTGCACGGCAAGAAAAGCTCCGATCCCCAAGGCGACGGACGCGGCCCACTGGAAAACACACCACCCGATCAGCACCGACAGGCCCAGCCACGCCAGTAACGCCAGCGGCAACATCACCAGACCCAAGGCCACCAGGCGCCCGCCATCGGCAAGCGCCAACCGCAACTCGAGCATTGCCAGTTGCGACAGCGTCGCCCCCGCGGCAACGGCCTGTTGGAGCAACTCCACCCAGGCCTTCAGCTCATCTTGCGGTCGTTGCTCATCCGGCGTGTCATTGACGATATCTTCCGAAGGGTTTTGCGTCATCTCTTACCAAACAGATGAGCAAAAAAGAATCCCGCAAAAAACGCCGCACCCAGCGCGGCCAATGGTTTATCCCGCACATAATCCCCGGCATCGCGTCCGAGATCCTCCGCCTTGGCGCGGCCTTTCTGGAAACGGTCACCCGCCTCCTGCTTCAGGTCGAGCCCCGCGGCCTTGGCGGCGGCCTTGAAATGATCCGTGGCTTCGAGCAGGTTCTTGTATGCGGCAAGTACCGCATCCTTGCCCGCATCCACTTCCTCTTCCCTCACGGGCTTATCGTTCTCGATGTCTACAGCTGGCTTTGTTGCCATGAGCTTTCCTCCTGGAGGTCATTGCACTTCTACAGACTAGCTCATAATTTTCACGGCTTCCATGGCGGCTTAGAAATAACGGCACTCCGTCAACCTGAGTCCTCCGGCGTCCTTGATGGACACCTCGGGGTTATCCACTGGCCAGGGAATAGCCAAATCCGGGTCATCCCACGACAGACTCTGTTCAGAGCCAGCGTCATAAAAGGCTGTGCATTTATAAGCAAAGAGCGCAGTGTCACTGGTCACACAAAAACCGTGGGCAAACCCTTCCGGCACCCACAACTGGTGGTGATTATCCGCTGAAAGGTACTCGCCCACCCAGTGTCCGAACGTGGGAGAGTCGCGACGCAGGTCTACCGCAACATCGAATACCTCACCCTGCAATACATGGACGAGCTTGCCTTGTGGGTTTGGATTCTGGAAATGCAGTCCGCGCAATACACCTCTGCGGGAAAACGACAGATTGTCTTGAACGAAGGGGCCGGGAATGCCGGCATCGAAATAGCGTTTCGCCTGAAACGTCTCGGTGAAATAGCCACGCTGATCCCCGAAGACCTTGGGCTTGATCAACAAAACGTCGGGAATTGCAGTGGCAATGATTTCCATAGGCAGGTTTTGAGCCGGGTTCAATTGTAGTGAAGGTGCGGATCACAGGGTCAGTACAAGCCTGTGAACGCCTTCCCCTCACCCCTAAAAAATTTTCTCACTGACAATGCTGATCAGATACTGGCCATAACCGTTTTTTCTGAGCGGTTCCGCAAGAGCCAGCACCTGTTCCGCATCGATGAACCCCTGCCGGAAAGCAACCTCTTCCGGACAGGCAATCTTCAGGCCCTGGCGGCGCTCGAGAGTTTCAATGAAACTCGATGCCTCCAGCAGCGATTCGTGGGTCCCGGTATCGAGCCAGGCCGTACCCCGACCAAGGCTTTCGACCGTCAGTTGGCCGCGCTCCAGGTAATATCGATTCACATCGGTGATTTCGAGCTCGCCGCGCGCACTGGGCCGGATACTTTTCGCAACGTCGACCACCTGGCGATCATAAAAATACAACCCGGTCACGGCATAACGTGATTTGGGCTTGAGCGGCTTTTCCTCGATGCTTACTGCAATGCCCTCACTGTCGAACTCCACCACGCCGTAGCGTTGCGGGTCCTGCACCGGATACGCGAATACCGTAGCGCCCTCCTCCTTCCTTACCGCCCTGCACAGGCGCGTGGTGAGCTCGTCGCCGTAGAACAGATTGTCACCGAGAATGAGCGCGCATGGCCCGTCATCGATGAACCGTTCGCCGATGATGAAGGCCTGGGCAAGACCGTCCGGCGATGGTTGTACCGCATATTCGATATGGATTCCCCACTGACTGCCATCTCCGAGCAGCTGCTCAAAACGGGGGATATCCAGCGGTGTGGAAATGAGAAGAATATCGCTGATACCGCCCAGCATCAGTGTCGTCAGCGGATAGTAAATCATCGGCTTGTCGTACACCGGTAACAACTGCTTTGAAATTACCTGAGTCACCGGATAAAGCCGCGTACCGGAGCCACCGGCAAGGATGATGCCCTTGCGCTTGGTCATGGATCGAGTATCCCCTCTCTGTCGAGCAGCGAACGCCAATGCGGCGGGAGTATAGCAAATGCCCTTTGCAACTTGCCGGTATCCAACAGGGAGTTCGCGGGACGACGCGCGGCCGTGGGATAGTCTGCGCTGGAGAGCGGCGCAACGGTGTCCGGTGTCACTTTGAGTTGGCGGCCCCGCGCCAGGGCGCCAGCAATGATCTCGCAGGCAAAATCGTACCAGCTGACACTGCCTGCCGGCGCGAGGTTGTAGAGCCCGCACTTGCCCTCATCCACCAGCACCTGGGGCAGGCACCGCACCACCGTTTCTGCAATCCAGCTTGCCGGTGTGGGAGCACCGATCTGATCACTGACCACCGACAACGCCTCGCGCTCAGCGGCGAGACGCAACATGGTGTTGGGGAAATTGTTGCCGCGGCGGGCGTAAATCCAGGTAACCCGGAACACGAGGTAGCGGCAGCCGCTGCCCTCTATTTCCCGCAATCCTTCGAGCTTGGTGCGACCATACACGTTGAGCGGAGCGGGCTGATCCGTTTCGCGCCAGGGCCTGGGGGCGGCGCCATCAAAAACGTAATCCGTCGAAAAATCCACAAGCAAGGCGTTGTGCTGGAAAGCAAAAGCAGCCAGTTGCCGCGGCAGCTCCGCGTTGAGGCGCTGCGCCAATTCCGGTTCGGTTTCAGCCCTGTCCACCGCCGTGTAGGCCGCGGCATTGATGATGATGTGCGGTTTGCGCCCTGCCAATAATGCTTCTATCGCCTTGCTGTCCGCAAGGTCACATCGCTGACGGCCGACCGCATCGACCCGGCCAAGAGCCTGGAGTTCGGGCAATAACGCAGCGCCAATCTGCCCTGTCGCCCCAAGCAGGAGAATATCCAGGGAGTCATCCACCATAGTGGCTGTCGATCCATTCCCGGTACGCACCCGACTGGACACTCTCCACCCAGGCGTCGTTGGCGAGATACCAATCCAGGGTTTTCGCCAGGCCACTCTCGAAGGTTTCCTCTGGCACCCATCCCAGTTCGCGCTGAATCTTGCCGGCATCGATGGCGTAGCGGCGGTCGTGGCCGGGGCGGTCGCGCACGTACTGAATCAAATCCCGATAGGCCGCAACACCCTGCGGCTTGCGCGGCGCTTTCTGTTCCAGCAAATCGCAGATCGCGGTCACCACATCGAGATTTGTCTTCTCATTGTGGCCGCCAATATTGTACGTTTGCCCCACACTGCCCTCGCGCAGCACGCGCCATAACGCGCGAGCGTGGTCCTCCACATGAAGCCAGTCCCGCACCTGGCAACCATCCCCGTATACCGGCAGTGGCTTGCCGGCAAGGGCATTGAGAATCATCAAAGGAATGAGTTTTTCAGGAAACTGACGCAGGCCATAGTTGTTGGAGCAGTTGCTGATGATCACCGGCAGCCCGAACGTGCGATGCCAGGCGCGCACCAGGTGATCCGACCCGGCTTTGCTGGCGGAATATGGAGAACTGGGGGCGTAGGCGGTGGTCTCGGTGAACAAATCATCGCTGCCATCGAGATCGCCGTAAACCTCATCCGTGGACACATGGTGAAATCGAAATGCGCGCTGAGCCTGGGTATCAAGCCCCGCCCAATATTCTCGCGCAACGTCGAGGAGCCTGTAGGTGCCCACCAGGTTGGTTTGGATGAAGTCATCAGGAGAATGAATCGACCGATCCACATGACTCTCCGCCGCCAAGTGCATGATTGCATCCGGGCGATGGTGATTGAAAACTCGCATCATCGCCTCGCGGTCAGCGATGTCCTCGCGCTCGAAACAATAGCGCTCGTCATTTTCAACCGATGTCAGCGAGAGCGGATTGGCGGCATAGGTGAGCTTATCGACGTTTATCACGGCAACACCGGGCTGCTCCAATAAATGGTGGATAAGCGCCGAGCCGATAAAACCACAGCCACCTGTGACGAGGATTTTCACGATGACAATCCGTTCCTCTGCCGTAAAGAGTCGTTGTGATCAGGCCTTGGGCAGAGTGACGCCGGTTTGACCCTGGTATTTTCCGCCCCGGTCTTTGTACGACACCGCACAGACTTCGTCGGATTCGAAGAACAGCATCTGGGCGACGCCTTCGTTGGCGTAGATTTTCGCAGGCAGGCTGGTGGTATTGGAAAACTCCAGGGTCACGTGCCCCTCCCACTCCGGCTCCAGCGGCGTGACATTGACGATGATGCCACAGCGCGCGTAGGTGGATTTGCCGAGACAGATGGTCAGCACGTTGCGGGGAATGCGAAAGTATTCCACGGTGCGCGCCAGGGCGAAGGAGTTGGGGGGAATGATGCAGAAATCACCCTTCACATCCACGAATGCATCATTGTCGAAATTCTTGGGATCGACGGTTTTCGAGTGAATGTTGGTAAAAATCTTGAATTCGTCGGAACAGCGCACATCGTACCCGTAGCTGGACACCCCGTAGGAAATCACCTTGGGGCCGTTGGGATCGGGCTGTCTGACCTGGGCTCCCTCGAACGGCTCGATCATGCCGTGTTCGCGCGCCATGCGGGTGATCCATTTGTCCGATTTGATGCTCATTGGGGTGGGTGTCCTGGCAAATGTTGACAAGCGGGGGATGATACCTGCTCTGGCGGCGAGTTTCACCGGGCACATTACCTCCTTCATTCACACCCATTGCCATATCACGATCTTCAATGAGCCATGCTGAATTTACCTCATAAGCGATGAAGCAAATTTAAAGTTGATATTCAGATGAAAGACAACTAATATTTTGCATCATCGCTTATGAAATTGAAAAATGAAGCTCCAACAGGTCGCTGCTATCAGTCCAGGGCATCCATTTCGCGGCAAAATCCCCAACAAGACAGACACACAACTTGCTGCGGTCCAGATGAAGGATGTCACCCCTGGGGAAAAAATTCGCTGGCAGGAATGCATCACCACGGAGCTGACGGGCAAACGCAATCCCGACTGGCTCCAGCCCGGCGACATCCTGGTGGCAGCCAGAGGCAACCGCAATTACGCCGTCCGGGTGGATGAAGAGCTCGTCGACCTGGGATTGCGGGCGGTGGCCGCCCCCCACTTTTATATCGTAAGAACGACGCGGGCCAATCTGCTGCCCGAATTCCTCACCTGGCTGCTCAACCAAAGACCCTGCCAACGCTACTTCGAGCAAAGCGCCGAGGGTACACTCACCAAGAGCATACGCCGCCAGGTATTGGAAGAGACCCCAATCGCCCTCCCCTCACTGGAGAAACAACGTGCCATAATCGGCATCGCCAACACCCTTCGACGGGAACAACTTGCGGCGCAACAGTTGATTCAGAACGGCGAGCAACTGATGAATGCCGTCGCCAAGGATTTATTCAACAAGGAGGTCATATGACAAAGGATCAGCATCAACCCTTCGAACAGCTCAAGCAGCGCGATGACAACGGCGTGGAGTACTGGTCAGCCAGGGCCCTCTCGAAGCTGCTGGGCTACTCGGAATACCGACATTTCCAGCCGGTACTCGCCAAAGCCAAGGAGGCCAGCGACAATAGCGGCCACCGGGCCTCAGACCATTTCGAGGATGTCCTCGCAATGGTCACCATAGGCTCCGGAGCCCAGCGAGAACTCCCTGACGTCAAGTTGTCCCGCTACGCCTGCTACCTCGTGGTGCAAAATGGCGATCCCACCAAGCCCGTGATCGCCGCCGGCCAGACCTACTTCGCCGTGCAAACCCGCCGTCAAGAACTGGCCGATGACGCCGCTTTCCAGCAGCTCAAGGAAGACCAGAAACGGCTGTTCCTGCGCAACGAGCTGAAAGAACACAACAAACAGCTGGTGGAGACCGCGCAGCAGGCGGGGGTGGAAACCGGCCTCGATTTCGCCATCTTCCAGAACCACGGCTACCAGGGTCTGTACGGCGGACTCGACTCGAAGGCTATCCAAACCCGCAAGGGCCTGAGGAAAAGCCAGAAGATCCTCGACCATATGGGCTCCACCGAACTGGCCGCCAACCTGTTCCGCGCCACCCAGGCAGAGGAAAAACTACGCCGGGACAAGGTGCGGGGCAAGCGCCAGGCCAACCAGACCCATTTTGACGTGGGCCGCAAGGTTCGCCAGACCATCGCCGAACTGGGCGGCACCATGCCTGAAGACCTGCCGACCCCGGACCAAAGCATTCAAAAACTCGAAGCCGCCGAGCGCAAAACAGCCAGGCGACAGCGGCTTTCAAAGCATAAGGACGAGGAATAACGTGAGCAATTCAGAAAGAATCAACCAGGACAATATCAACAAGGCCTTATGGGCCGCCTGCGATACCTTCCGTGGCACCATCAGCGCCGACACCTACAAGGACTTCATTCTCACCATGCTGTTCCTCAAATACATCTCCGATGTATGGCAGGATCACTACGACGACTACAAAAAGCGGTACGGCGACGAGCCGGAGCTGATCGAAGAGATGATGAAGAACGAGCGCTTCGTCCTGCCCAAAGAAGCCAGCTTCTACACCCTGTACGAACACCGCCATGAGCCGGGCAACGGCGAGCGCATTGACCAGGCGCTGCACGCCATCGAAGAAACCAACGGCACCAAATTGAAAGACGCCGGCAAAAGCGTTTTCCAGGACATCTCCTTCAACACCGACAAACTGGGCGAAGAAAAGCAGAAAAATACCATTCTGCGCCACCTGCTGGAAGACTTCGCCAAGCCCGAGCTGAACCTCAAGCCCTCCCGCGTCGGTTCGCTGGACGTGATCGGCAACGCCTACGAATACCTGATCAAGAACTTTGCCGCCAGCGGCGGCCAGAAGGCCGGCGAATTCTATACCCCGCCGGAAGTCAGCGACCTGATCGCCGAACTGCTCGACCCGCAACCGGGTGACAGCATCTGCGATCCGGCCTGTGGCTCCGGCTCGCTGCTGATGAAGTGTGGCCGTAAAGTGGTCAGCAACCACGGCAGCAAACAATATGCCCTCTACGGGCAGGAAGCCATCGGCTCTACCTGGTCGCTGGCCAAGATGAACATGTTCCTGCACGGCGAGGACAACCACAAAATCGAATGGGGCGACACCATCCGCAATCCCAAGCTGCTGGATAAAACCGGTAACCTGATGCTGTTCGATATCGTTACCGCCAACCCGCCGTTCTCGCTGGACAAATGGGGTCACGATGAAGCCGAGCACGACAAGTTCAGCCGCTTCCGCCGCGGAGTGCCGCCCAAAACCAAGGGCGACTACGCCTTTATCCTGCACATGATCGAAACCCTGAAACCCAAAACCGGGAGAATGGGCGTGGTAGTACCCCACGGAGTGCTGTTCCGTGGCTCCAGCGAGGGCAAAATCCGCCAGCAACTGATCGAGGAAAACCTGCTCGATGCCGTGATCGGCCTGCCGGAAAAGCTCTTTTACGGCACCGGCATACCAGCAGCGATTTTGATATTCAGCAAGGAGAAATCCGATACCAGCACCATGTTTATCGACGCCAGCCGGGAGTTCAAGGCAGGCAAGAACCAGAACTTGCTGACTTCGGAGAATATCCAAAAAATTGTCGAGATCTATAGAGCAGGCAAGGATATGGACAAGTATGCCTATGTGGCCAACCTCGAAGAAATCCGAGAGAACGACTACAACCTTAATATCCCGCGTTATGTCGACACCTTTGAAGAGGAGGAAGAGATTGATTTGATGGCTGTGCGTGCAGAGCGCGAGCAGCTGAAAGCCCAACTGGCCGAGTTGGAAGGTGAAATGGCGAAGTATTTGGAGGAGTTGGGATATGGTGCCTAACGGGTGGAAACGGGTTCCAATAAAGTATGCTTGTGAGTCAATTATCGATTGCGTAAACAAAACAGCCCCTGTGGTTGATTATAAAACTCGCTTCAAGATGATCCGGACAACGAATGTACGAAATGGGAGAGTGGATACCAGCGACGTTCGATATGTCACTGAAGAAACCTATTTGCAATGGATTCGTCGTGGCGCTCCAAAAAGAGGAGACATAATTTTTACCCGTGAAGCACCGGCTGGAGAAGTCGGCGTCCTTGAAGATGCTGACGGTGTCTTTTTGGGACAGAGAACGATGATGTACAGAGCTGCGCAAAACAAAGCGAACAACTATTATCTTTTTTATTCACTATCTAGCCAGTTTTGTCAAAAGCAGATTGAAGATCTAAGTAATGGCGGAACAGTTGCGCACATGCGCGTACCAGACTGCGGCGAAATACTAGGGCCTGTTCACACTAAATAAAGTATCGACGATTAATGCAAAATGAATG
>CAYXXZ010000022.1:0-36403 GCA_964469165.1 uncultured Porticoccaceae bacterium | reverse complement strand
AAACCCTGCGCATGGCGACCATCAACGGCGCCCGCGCGCTCGGCATGGAAAGCCGGATAGGCAGCATCGAACCCGGCAAGGCCGCGGATCTGACGGCTGTCGATCTCGGCGGCATCGGTCAGCAGCCGCTTTACAATCCGGCATCGCAGCTCGTCTACAGCGCCTCCGCCACCAATGTCAGCCATGTCTGGGTGGCGGGAAAAAAGCTGCTCGACAGCGGCGTTCTCACAGGCTTCCACCTTCCGGACCTGATTGCGAAAGCGCAACAATGGCAGCGCAAGATCGCCCGGCAACCCGCTCCCTGACTTTGGTAAACGCCTCATGAGCCTGGACAAGAGCACTCAGAAAGACAACTTCGACCCACGCGAAATCGCCAAATTCGAGGCCCTCGCCTCGCGCTGGTGGGACCGGGAAAGTGAATTCAAACCCCTGCACGACATCAATCCGCTGCGGGTCAACTGGATCGACCGCCTGGCGCCGGTGGCGGGCAAGAAAATTCTTGACGTGGGCTGCGGCGGCGGCATCCTCTCCGAGGCGCTGGCACAGCGCGGCGCCGAGGTGACGGGGATCGACATGGGCGCGGCGCCATTGTCGGTGGCGGAACTGCACCGCCTCGAGAGCGGTGTCGACATCACTTATCAGCAGATCAGCGCCGAAGCCCTGGCGCAAAGCCACGCCGGCCAGTTCGATATCGTCACCTGCCTGGAAATGCTCGAGCATGTGCCGGACCCGGCATCCGTGGTCAGAGCCTGTGCCACTTTGGTGAAACCTGGCGGCCAGCTGTTTTTTTCCACCATCAATCGCAATCCCAAATCCTATGCGATGATGATCCTGGGCGCCGAATACCTGATGAAAATGCTGCCGCGCGGCACCCACGACTACAGCAAATTCATCCGCCCGTCGGAGTTGTCCCAGTGGCTGCGCGACGCCGGGCTCGACCTCGCCCACATCACCGGCATGGTGTACAACCCCCTCACCCGCGCCTACTCCCTGAAAGACAGGGATGTCGACGTCAATTACCTCATTCACGCCACCCGGCCAGGAGACATGCAATGACGGCGTTGCCAGGCAAAGCAGCCTATCAGGCGGTACTGTTCGACCTGGATGGCACCCTGCTCGACACCGCACCCGACTTCGTGACCGCCATCAACCGCATGGTGCGGGAAAGCGGCCGCGAGATCATGGACCCGGCTCTGATTCGCGCCGGCGTGACCAACGGCTCCGCCGGCCTGATCACCCTCGCCTTCGGTCTGTCGCCGACGGACGAAGAATTCGAGCCCCTGCGCCAGCGCTTTCTCACCTACTACGCCGCCTGCCTCACGGAACACACGCGGCTTTTTCCGGGCCTCGATGACGTGCTGACGAAACTGGACGCCCATGGCATTCCCTGGGGCGTCGTCACCAACAAGCCGGCGCTTTACACCTTCGCCATTCTCGACAACTTGCCGCTGCCCTCGCGCCCGGGTGCCGTGGTGTGCCCCGATCACGTCACGCACACCAAACCCCATCCGGAACCCGTGCTGCTGGCGTGCAGCCAGCTCGCGGTGGCGCCCGAGCACACCCTGTTCGTCGGCGATCACCTGCGCGATATCGAGTCGGGACACAACGCCGGTTGCGCCACCGTGTCCGCAGCCTGGGGTTACATCGATGCCGACGAAGACCCCGCCGCCTGGGGCGCGCACTTTCTGATAGAGCACGCCTCCGAGCTGGACGGCATTCTCTTCTCGCGCTGAACAACAGGAACGACATTGCCGTGACGACAGATTTTCGTGATTACCATCCCCGCCCCGATCTGCTCGCGGGCCGCATCATTCTGGTCACCGGCGCCGGCGACGGGATCGGCAAGGCCGCGGCGCTGGCGTTTGCCGCACAGGGCGCCACGCTGATTCTCGCCGGTCGCACCGTGGCGAAACTGGAGCGGGTCTACGACCAGATCGAAGAGCGCGGTTATCCCCAGGCCACCATCTACCCGGTGGATCTGCACGGCGCCACGGAAGAGGACTACCAAACCCTGTGCGCAACCATCGCAGAGCAGTTCGGGCGCCTCGACGGCCTGTTGCACAATGCCGGTGAGCTCGGCGAACGCACCCCGCTGGCGAATTACAAGCTGAACAGCTGGGAAAAAGTACTGAAAGTGAACGTCACCGCCCAGTTCATGCTCACCAAGGCGCTGATCCCCGTGCTCGCCAAATCGCCGGATGCCTCCATCGTTTTCACCTCATCCAGCGTGGGCCGCAAGGGCCGCGCCTTCTGGGGCGCATACGCGGTTTCGAAATTCGCCACCGAAGGCATGTGTCAGGTATTGGCGGACGAACTGGAAGGCACGACAAACATTCGCGTCAACTGCATCAACCCCGGCGCGGTGCGCACCCGCATGCGCGCCACGGCCTACCCGGCGGAAGACCCCCGCGCCCTGAAAACCGCGGAACAGATCATGGCCACCTATCTGTACCTGATGGGGCCGGACAGCAAGGACGTGAACGGCCAGTCGTTGAATGCGCAGTAGCTGTTGGAGTTGACAGTTTTCAGTTGACAGTTATCAGGGGGGTGCCACGCTCACTGTGAACTGTGAACTGAAAACTGTGAACTGAAAACTGTGAACTGAAAACTACCTCGCCACCATCCGGTAAATCTTCCCCGAATCCGTGGACAGATAGAGCCATCCCTGCGGACTTTCGATCACCTGGCGGACACGTTCGTGCAGGTCCTCGAGGTAGCGGTGTTCGGCGAGCACATTGCCGTTGTCGTCGAGATCGATGTGATTCAGATGAGTCAGCACCAGCGCACCGATGAACAGATCGCCCCGCCATTGCGGAAACGCCTTGCCTGAATACAGCAACAGGCTGCCGGGAGCGATGGACGGGACGTACACTTTCACCGGCTGCGCCATGCCATCCTTGTGGGTGCCCTCGCCCACCCTCTTCGGCAAGGCGTATTCCCTGCCATAGGAGATCACCGGCCAGCCGTAGTTCTTGCCCGCCTCCACCCGATTGATTTCGTCACCACCTCGGGGGCCATGTTCGCTCACCCAGAGACGCCCCGTCGCCCGATCGTAGGCAATGCCCTGGGGATTGCGGTGCCCATAACTCCAGATTTCCGGCTGCGCGCCATCCCGGTCCACAAACGGGTTGTCTTGCGGCACGCTGCCATCCAGGTTCAGGCGCAGCACCGTGCCGCCGTGATTGCTCAAATCCTGAGCGCTGTGCCGGTCGCCCCGGTCACCGTGGGTAAAAAACACATGACCAGCGTCGTCAAATGCAATGCGGCTGCCGAAATGCTGACTTCGCGAGGTTTGCACGCCGGAAATGAAAAGATCCGCCCAGCTCACCAGATTTCCACCATCGAGCTGCGCCCGCGCCAGCACCGTGGCGGCACCGGAACCGACGGGCTTGCTGTAGGTAAAGTAAATCCAGCCATCGTCGCCAAAATCGGGGGATACCGCCACGTCGAGCAAGCCACCCTGGCCGCGGGCAGCCACCTGTGGCGCACCCCCGATGTCCCGCAGCGCGCCAGACGTGATATCGAGCAGCCTCACCACGCCGGAACGCTCCGTGATGAGCAGTTCGTCATCCGAGACGAACGCCATTCCCCAAAGCACACCGAGCCCCGACACCACCTCTTCCACCTCGAAGGGCCGTTCGAGGCTCACCTCACCAGCATCGGCAGAAAGCGCGAAAAAGAAGGGAAGACAAAAACTCAGGAACGCTTTTTGGAGTGTCATCATCGGGTCTGGCATGGAGAGAACGCTCTTGTTCACCAGACCATAGCCTACAACACAATACCCGCCCTGGCTGCCCCTGTAGGAGCCTGCCTGCAGGCGACCTCTCTCCCGACAAGATCTTGTCGCCTGCAGGCAGGCTCCTACAAAATCAGAACGACACGCCCGCCGTAATACCGTAGGTGCGCGGTTCGCGCGGCGCGTAGCGGGTGCCGCCGTTGGCGGTCTGCGCGATGTAGGAGAAGCTTTCCTCCTCGGTGAGGTTGCGGCCCCAGACACGCACATTGAAGCGCTCCGACGGGGAAACCCACATCACCGAGGCGTTGACGATATCCGTTGTCGGCTGCTGCGTGGTGTAGGAATTATCCGGCTCGATGTAGTGCTTCTTGGTGTGGGAGTACGCCAGCGCCAGGGTGTAGATGCCGAGCTCCGTGGGAATATCATAGGCAATCGACAGGCTGGCACTGAAGGGCGGCGTCTGCACCGTGTCGTTGCCGCTGAGATCACAGGGCAATTGTATGGTCGCACCGGAGCCTGAGGGATAGGCCGTGAACGGACAGCCCGCGGGAACTTCCACCGGCGCATTCGGCGGTTGCGGGAAGAAGGTCGGCCCGTTCTGGAAGTCGTCGTACTCCCCCTCCATGAATTCCATCATCAGGTTCACCGTCAGGTTCTCGACGGGCGCAATGGCGATGTCGAAGTCGATGCCCTGAATGGTGGCAGCACCGCCGTTGAGCAGTTGGGTACCCGTGGGCGTAATGTTGAATACCTGAATATTGGAATAATCGTAATAGAACGCCTCCACGTTCAGGCGCACCATGCTGTCGAACAATTCGCTCTTGAAGCCGATGGTGTAGGCGTTGAGATCTTCCGGATCTACCGGCGGCGGCAGCAGACCAGGTGCCGGCTGGCCAAGACCGATTCCCGCAATGTTGAAAATACCGCTCTTGAAGCCGCGGTTGTAGGCAATGTAGGCCATGAAGTTGTCTGTGAACTGATGGTCGATGGAGATACGGCCGGTCATCGCGTTCCAGCTTTCATCCGTTTCAGGCGTCGGCGACACCATGATGGGGGCGTACCTCGGCCCCACATACCAATCGCCCTCGAAATCCCGGTCGTCCTGGGTATAGCGAACGCCAATCGTCAGGTTGGTATCCGGCAGAATAGGCGTGGTGACCTCGGCAAACACGGAATAGGAGTCGGTGTCGGAGGCCCCGGCTATACCGGCGGCGCCGCCGTAGGGAGCAAAGGCGTTGCCCTCGAAGTGCCCCTTGAACACCGACTGATCATGGTAGTAGAAAGCGCCGAGAATCCACTGGGTGGCGGCACTGTCCGGCGCCATCAATTGAAGCTCCTGGGTGAAGTAGTGCTGCCACTGGGGATAGTTGATGGCATTGAAAAAGTTGTCCGGCGAGCCGTCGTTGTCCTGGGAAATCTGAACGAACTTGGCGCGGCTGAACGCCGTGATGCTCTGGAAGATGGCATTGTCCATCTCGTGCCGGACCTTTACCGAGCCGGATTCGAAATAGCGCTTGCCAAGACTGTAGACGTTGGCCGTGCCATCGTAAAAGCCCGCCCCCGCCGCATCCGGAGAATAGCCACCACGCGTATAGGTGCCCGGCCGGACTCGCGAGGGCATGCCGATGTCGCCCTCCCTGCGCTCCACCACCACGCCGGCCAGCACCGAGGTGCGATCGCTAGGCTCCCACAGCAGTTTGGCACGCAGGCCCTGGCCCTTGTCCTTGAAAATTTCATCCCCGGTGGGAAGGTTCGTGCCCCAGCCTTCATTCTGATTGCTGTTATAGAGCGCGATATTGGCCGCTACCGTGTCGCTGAAGCCCGTCGATGCGTACAGCTGCGCCGTGGTGGTGTCGTAATTGGCAAAGCCAACCGCGGCATTCACCTCCGGCTCGAAGGTGGGGTTGCGGGTGTGCACATGTACCACGCCACCGGTTGCGTTGCGCCCGAACAGGGTTCCCTGGGGCCCGCGCAGAACCTCGATGGAGCTGATGTTGTTGAATTCGAACGCCGCCGCCGTGCCGTTGGGTACATACACGTCGTCGATGTAGGTGGCCACCGACGGCTCGTTGCCGATGGCGCTGCCCGGCGTGCCCACGCCCCTCAGGAAGGGTGTCGAAGACGTCGGCACACGGTCGAAATTGAGGCCGGGTACCATCTGCGCCAACGACTGACTGTCGGTAATGCCAAGTTTGAGTGTGTCGTCTGCCGTAAATGCCGCAATGGCGATAGGCACATCCTGCATGTTGGCTTCGCGCCGCTGCGCGGTTACCACGATTTCTTCGAGTCTCACCCCCTGCTGAGCCTCGACCACTCCCGGCACGGCAGCGGCCATCGCGATTGCGACGGGCATCAAGGCGTTTGCATATGGCTTTTTATTCATGATATCCCCCATGCTATTACAGCGTATTCATGTCATGTGGTGTCGAGTGCTCGGTATCATTCGCGTACGCGCTGACGATCAAATCTCATACTAGAGCATCGAGAAGCCGCCGACAAACATTACTTGTCATTCAGCAAGTAGTCTTATGATGACCACCGCCCAGAGGAGCAAGAAAGATGACCCCGACCTTCGAAAATGTGCTGCTTTCCAGCGATCGCGCCGTCGCGACGATCACCCTCAACCGGCCCGACGAACTGAATCCACTCGACAAGGGCACGGTGGATGACCTTCACGCCTGCTTCGATATGATCGACAAAGATGACACCATTGAGCTGGTAGTGCTGCGCGGTGCCGGTCGCGCTTTTTCAGCCGGAGGCGACCTCAAGAAAGCGGTCAAGGACCATCAGAACAGAGAGTGGATGAGCAGCCTCGGCGACCGCCTGCGTGCCATTCTGCGCCGCTTCGAAACCAGCGATCGCCTGGTGATTGCCGTGGTGGAAGGACTTTGCGTGGCGGGCGGCATCGAAATGATCCTCGCCTGCGATTACGTGCTGGCCACCGACAAGGCGAAATTCTCCGACGGCCATCTCAATTTCAGCCTTCTGCCCGGCGCCGGCGGCAGCCAGCGCATGCCGCGCCTGATCGGCGCACTCAAGGCCAAGGACATTCTGCTCACCGCGCGTTTCTTTTCCGGCGCGGAAGCTCAGCAAATGGGTCTGGTGACCCGCTGTGTGCCCGCAACGTCGCTGAACGAACACCTGGCCGAATTGATCGACAGCCTGTGCAGCAAGAGTTTTTCCAGCCGAGCCGCCATCAAGCACCTGGTCAACCGCGGCCTGGAAGGCGATTTTCTTTCCGGCCTGGAAATGGAAGCGGAATACGTGCTCGACTACGAAACAGCCCATCCCGATGCCCACGAGGGGCTGGTCGCATTCCTGGAAAAGCGCAAACCGAATTTTTCCCGCGGCAGATAACAGGTCATCAGCGGGGCAATTGACGAATTGCCCTGAAAGCAGCTACGCGCTGTGGTACGAGCACACTGTAGGAGCTTGCCTGCAAGCGACACCACCGAACCTGTCGCTTGCAGGCAAGCTCCTACAGGGGCACAGAAACCGTTGCCTTGCCCGCCAGTTTGACCTCGCCCTCACCGTTGACGACCTGAAGATCCAGCTCGAAGCGCACTTGCTCTGCATCGGCCTCCCTGCCACTTACCACCGCGCTGCAAGTCAGTTCCTCGCCGACAAAAACCAATGCGGTGAAGCGCACCGAATAGGATTTCAGCAAGGGCGCCGGCGCCTGATCGGTAAGCAATCGGCCCAGCCAGGCCATGGTAAGCAGACCGTGGGCAAAGGCATGGGGGAAACCCATGGCGCGCGCCACATCGGGATCGACATGAGCCTCGGCGTGATCCCCCGAAGCTATCGCATAGGTCTTGAGCGTATCCAGGGTCAACGGCGGGAGATGAAGTGGTGGCAACACCGTGCCGGTCTGCCAATGCGCAAATTTTTCCATCATGCGTCCATCCTCACGACTTCCGTATGGCGAATGCTGAGCACATGCTCCTGCAACGAGTTGGTGACTCTGGTTTCCAGCGCCACGAAGAGCAATGCGCCGTTGCGCTTGTCATAGGCATCCGCGACCCGTTCCTCGAAATCCAGACGATCGCCAGCACACACGGGCACCAGATACTCGAAACTCTGCTCCGCATGGAGCAGCTTTCCGGCAGAACCCTCGAGACCCAGCTCATGCAGCACGTTGGCGGGATTCATGACCGAAAACTTGACCACGAACAGGTAGGTGGGAGGCACCAGAATGTCCCGATAGCCTTCGCTGCGGGCGAATGCCGAATCAAGGTAGAGCGGATTGGTTTCACCGATCGCCTCGCAAAAGGCACGTACATGATCTTTTTGCACCACTGCCTGGGCGCTGGGGAAACGCCGCCCGATGATGCCCTTGCAGAGAGCTGCCGGATCCTGAATCGCCCCGGCAGAGGATGGCTCCGTCATTATTCGACACCTTATTACTGTTGATGGAAGTTGGAGATACTGCCCTACATCCACTCACCTCACAACGCCCTGCAGTAATCGTTGAGGACCAGGCTCGTGCGGAATTGTCCCTGTCGGGACGACCTCAGGGTCTACACTTACCCTGACGCCCGCGACGAGCGGACGGAAGGAGAGCCCCGTTGATGATGCGTATTCTGGCGATAGTTCTCTCCCTGTGGTTCGGTTTTGCCGCTGTGCTTCAGGGGGAGGACAACGATGCGGTACCCGCCGCCAAGGTGCTGGTGGTCACCGTGGAAGGCGCCATCGGCCCGGCCACGGCCGAGCTGGTGGAGGATGCGCTGCAACGGGCGGCCAACGAATCCGTGAACCTGCTGGTGCTGGAAATGGACACGCCGGGCGGGCTGGATACCTCGATGCGCCTGATGATCAAGGGAATCCTCGCGTCACCCGTGCCGGTGCTCACCTTCGTGAGTCCGGATGGCGCGCGGGCCGCGAGTGCCGGCACCTTCATTCTGTACGCCAGCCATATCGCCGCGATGGCGCCCGCCACCAACCTCGGCGCCGCATCCCCGGTATCCATCGGTGCGCCACCCTCACGCAGCTCGCCATCAGGGCAAAGCGATGGCACGGGTGGACCCAGGAATTCCACCGGCGGCGATGTCATGGCCAGCAAGGTGACCAACGACGCCGCTGCCTATATCCGAAGCCTGGCGGCATTGCGCGGCCGCGATGCGGATTTTGCCGAGCGCGCTGTGCGCGAAGCTGCCAGCCTGTCCGCGCAGGAAGCGCTGAAAAGTGGGGTCATCGAATATATCACCAGAGACGTGCCGGATCTGTTGAACCAGCTCGACGGCCTGGAAGTAACCCTGGATAACGGCGCCCGGCTGACGCTGGCAACCGCCGACGCCACCGTGGAGCGCATCGAACCCAACTGGCGTCACCAGATACTGGCGCTGATCTCCAACCCGCAGATAGCTTTGGTGCTGATGATGATCGGCGTTTACGGGCTGTTTTTCGAGTTCACCAGCCCCGGCTTCGGCGTGCCGGGCGTCGCCGGGCTGATCTGTCTGGTGGTCGCCCTGTACAGTTTTCAATTGTTGCCAGTGAACTGGGCCGGCGTGGCGCTGATTGTTCTCGGGGCATTGCTGATGATCGGCGAAGCATTCCTGCCCAGTTTTGGCGCCCTGGGTGTCGGCGGCCTCGTCGCCTTTGTGGTGGGTGGCCTTTTTCTGGTGGACAGCGAAGTACCGGGCCTGATGGTGTCTCTGCCATTTCTTGTGGCACTGGGTGCCGCCAGCGCGCTGCTACTTTTTGCCATCGGCGTGTTGGCAGTGCGCTCGCGCCAAAGGCTGGTGGTGAGCGGCCGCGAGCAGATGATCGGCGCGACAGGCACCGTAACCCATGTTGGCGCAGGTGCTACCTATGCCGATATTCGCGGCGAGAGCTGGCGCGTCATGGGCAGCAAGACACTGGAGCCCGGCAACACCGTGCGAGTGACGGCAGTGGAGGGTCTGCAATTGCGGGTAGAACCCGTCGGCCATGATGACATTACCTGAGGAATGACAAATGCTTTTTGATGCCAACTTGAGTTTTGCGGTCCTGATACTGCTGTTGCTTATGATCGTCATCAGCGCCATCCGTATTCTACGGGAATACGAACGCGGTGTGATCTTCATGCTGGGCCGGTTCTGGAAAGTGAAAGGCCCGGGCCTGATCATCGTGATCCCCGGAGTTCAACAAATGGTCAAGATCGACCTGCGGGTGGTAACTATGGACGTTGCGCCCCAGGACGTGATTTCGCGGGACAACGTGTCGGTGCGAGTCAGCGCGGTCATCTACTTCCGGGTGATGGAAGCGGAACGGGCCGTCATTCAGGTAGAAAATTATCTGGAAGCCACCAGCCAGCTCGCGCAAACCACGCTGCGCGCAGTGCTCGGCAAACACGAGCTGGATGACATGCTCTCGGAGCGCGAGCGCCTCAACCTTGCGGTACAGCAGATTCTCGACTCCCAGACGGACGCCTGGGGCATCAAGGTCTCCAACGTGGAAATCAAGCATATCGATCTCAACGAAAGCATGGTGCGCGCCATTGCCCGCCAGGCCGAAGCAGAACGCGAACGGCGCGCCAAGGTGATTCACGCCGAGGGCGAAAAACAGGCGGCCCAGGCGCTGATGGAAGCCGCCGCCATGCTGTCCAAAGAACCAGCCGCCATGCAGTTGCGCTACCTGCAGACACTTACGCAGGTCGCTGGCGACAAGAGTTCGACCCTAGTGTTTCCCGTGCCGGTGGATTTGATGAATTCGATGATGAGTAAGAAATAGGTTTGTAGATTTGGGGTCAGATTTGGGGTCAGAGTAGAAATATTTCTACTCTGACCCCAATACCGCCCCGCTCCGTCCCACCAGTATCCGCACTGGCGTCAGATGGCTGCAATCGGCACTACAAGAACATCACAACTCGCATCCAAAAGCACCTTGCGCGCTACACTTCCCAGCACATGTTGGGCCAGGGCGTTTGACCCCCGCGTTCCGATAGCCAAAAGATCTGCAGCTCGCCGGTATGAGAGGCCAAGCAATGTGGCAGCCGCGTCGCCGTGGACGACTTTGATATCAATTGTCCTGGACGACTGAACATTCTCGCCGAATACCTTGATGACTTGGCGACGGGCATTCTCAACTCTGACCTTCCGGTAGTGATCGATTTCCATTTGGGAAGTTCCGGCTTTGAGCATAGCCTGCTCAAATACAAGCGGAACTTCGATGGCATGAACCAGCTCTCGATAAGCCGCGGGCGAAAGACGGGAAGCCCACGATGCAGCCGCCTTCGAATGTTCCGAAAAGTCCACCCCAACGACGATATGGTTATAGGGCGTATTCCCATCCTTACGCACGACAAGCACCGGACAGGGACTGGATCTGACCACACGATCAGCTGTGGAACCGAACACGCTCTCCCGCATACTCCTGGCAATGCCTGGTCCAATGACAACCAGATCGGCACCACATGATGCCGCCAAACCCATTATAATCTCATGAGGCTTTCCTTCCTCAATACAGGTGGTTACAGGCTGCTCCGCCGCTTCCAGTAGAGATTTGAGTTGACAGGCTCTCTCCCTGGCAAGCGCCCCGCCAAACGTGGCACTATCGACCGAGATCGGCCGGCTGGAATCACGAAGAGGTAAGCTCTCAATAACATGCACAGCAACGAGTCGGGCCTGGTGCTGCTCAGCCAGTTGAATGGTTCGGTTCGCAATACACGCGCTATCGCCATTGAGTGCCAAGGCGACTACTATGGTCCTGATTGACATCAGGCTCTCCTCCTTCCGAGATCCTCATAGAGACGGGCCAGTTACCGATCTCTACCTGAATCTGCCATCACCATAGCCAACTGAGAGTCGCGGCAAGCCCACTTCCGTAAAGAACATCCTCTGCTTCCGTTTGATGAATTATTACTCCAATTGTCCAACCCAAGCGGCAAGTCGACGATACCATATACACTTGCACTTTCCCCCGCCACTGATAGCTCGGCTTCAGGATATGTTCAAAAAAGTCAAGGCATGACAAGAATTGAATTGGCGATGCTGAAATAGATCAGCACACCGGTCGCATCTGCAATCGAGGTGACCAGCGGCGTGCTGGCAGTGGCAGGATCCATGTTAAATCTACTTAACAAGAAGGGTAGCAGCATCCCGATCAGGCTTCCCACGACCACAATCAGAACCATCGACAACGCGATGACCATGGCGATCTCCCATCCTCCCCGCAGAATGCCTATAACGGTGATCGCACATCCCATACTGAGTCCAAGCAGGATGGCTACCCCCAGTTCCCGGCCGAGAACCCACCCCCAATCAGAAACGTCGAGCTCGCCTGTCGCGAGTGCACGTACCATAAGAGTTGCAGATTGCGATCCGGCATTGCCGCCGGAGGCAATTAGAATCGGCAGGAAAAACATCAAGGCGAGATGCGCCGCGATCGTATCCTCGAAGTGG
This sequence comes from uncultured Porticoccaceae bacterium, assembly GCA_964469165.1. Classification (GTDB taxonomy): domain Bacteria; phylum Pseudomonadota; class Gammaproteobacteria; order Pseudomonadales; family Porticoccaceae; genus CAYXXZ01. Next base: position 24,286 of record CAYXXZ010000022.1, on the reverse strand, counting down.
GCGATACCTGCGCCGGAAAAAATATTGCCAAATACGAGCGCCATGAGCCATAGCACTCTAGCTTTATAGAGCATGGAAACAGATGCTGCTTTGACACCAGATTCCAGGTTGGTAACCGTGCCGACAAGATGAAAATCCTCCGTGGCTTCGGCTTCCATCACGTCCAGAGCGTCGTCATGGGTGATGATACCGACGAGATGGCCATGATCATCTACGACGGGCAAGGCGATCGCATCATAATGAGCGATCCGTCGTGCCGCCTCCTCGACATTATCATCGACCTTGATGGCATGAGTACTGACCTCCATGAGGCTGGAAATCTTGGCATGTGTCGGGGCTGTAATGAGATGCTGCAAGCGGACCGAGCCGAGCAAAATTCTATCCGTATCGATCACATAGGCATGATAGATGGTTTCTTTGTTCGGAGCTTCACGACGAAGAACGGCCAATGCTTTTATCACGCTAAGGTCGGGAGAGAGCGCAGCATAGTCGGATGTCATGATTGCGCCGGCAGTACCTTCCTCGTATGACGTGAGGCGACGAATATCCTCCCGCTCCGCCTGTGCAAGAGCAGGCATCAATGCATCCCGCTGCTCGTCGGAGAGTTCCTTGTAAAGGTCCGCACGGTCATCCGCATTCATATCCATCACGATTGCGGCCAGCTCGGCACGGGGTATAACCATTGCCAGCAAAATCTGGAAGTCGTGTTCCAGGTAGCCGAATATATCGGCCTGCAGAATCCTCGGAGCCTGATGTAGGATTGCCCAGGCGGCAGCTGGTTCGAAAGCCTGTAGCGCGTCGGCAAGGTCTGCGGGATGCTCCGCAGTCAATGCTGCGCTTATATCTTTCATGGCTCCCGTGAGGAAAACATCCTGAATATTTCTCGTCTTTTTCGGCATCTCCATCTCCATCAGGTCGCGACATACGAGATGCTACGAGCTATTGCCGAAGATCTCTTTTGTTCCGTCAGAGAAACTCTTGGGGATGAGGTACTCCCGCCATCAAGGCGCGAGACCTGCGACATGGTTGACCGAGCCGGTGCAGCAGTACGGGGCCGATGCGCCACCTGGCCCTTCCACATACAGCCATGTCGCCGCTCCACCGCACATTTTCATTCCGCCAATACGCCAAAGACACCCCGCACTGCGGGGTGTCTTTGGCGTCAACGTGATTGGCGTATCAGGGATAGTTAAAATGGCGGTGAGGGAGGGATTCGAACCCTCGATAGGGGATTAGCCTATACTCCCTTAGCAGGGGAGCGCCTTCGACCTCTCGGCCACCTCACCATAACATCAACAGATCGGGTATGTTTCTCGCTCTGTTTATGAGGGCGGCATCATACCATATCATCAGAAAAAACAAAGAGAAAAAGCCGTCGAAAACGGGAAAAATCCCCTCTTGATCAGCTGCGCTCCTGGCCTTTTTCCTGCTGAATTCGCTGGTAAATTTCTTCGCGATGGACAGTCACGTCCTTTGGTGCATTGACTCCCAAGCGAACCTGATTGCCCTTGACACCCAGAACCGTGACCGTGATGTCGTCTCCGACGACAAGGGTCTCTCCGACCCTCCGGGTTAAAATCAACATAACAATTCCTCATCCTATTCTGCTGTATGACCATTAAAGGTCTGTTTTGTTCGGGTTTACCCTTTTTCTTTTTCCCGGTTTAGTGCCAGGAGGGAAGCAATACTACAGCATCCCCTCCCGGTAGGTTATCCCTCTTTTCTAGTTGTCTTCCTTGTTCACTTCTTCGAGATCGAAAGCAGCGTGCAGTGTGCGAACCGCAAGCTCCAGATACTTCTCTTCGATTACCACGGTGATCTTGATCTCGGACGTGCTGATCATCTGAATATTGATGTTCTCCCTGGAAAGCGCCTTGAACATGCGTGCCGCCACCCCGGCGTGCGAGCGCATGCCAACTCCGACCAGGGCAAGTTTTGCGATGCGATCATCCGTTACCGGTGGCTTGGCGTTGAGCTGCCTGGCCACGTCCTCGAGAATCTTCTGCGCCTTGTCCATGTCGTTGCGGTGAACGGTGAACGTGATTGCCGTGGTGTTGTCGTCTTCGGAGACGTTCTGGACGATGACATCCACCTCGATGTTGGCTTCGCTCACCGGGCCGAGAATCTGGTAGGCAACACCCGGAATATCGGGAATACCCGCAATGGTCACCTTGGCTTCATCGCGATTGAATGCAATACCGGAAACGATGGGGTTTTCCATATCTTTACCGTCTTCAAGAGTGATCAGTGTGCCTGGGCCGTCGGCGAAACTCGAAAGGACACGCAGCGGCACCTTGTATTTACCCGCAAATTCCACCGCGCGAATCTGCAGTACCTTCGAACCCTGGCTGGCCATTTCCAGCATTTCTTCGAAAGTGATACGGTCGAGGCGCCGCGCGCGCGGCTCGACGCGTGGATCCGTGGTGTAGACGCCATCCACGTCGGTATATATCTGGCACTCATCGGCACCGAGGGCCGCCGCCAGGGCAACCGCCGTGGTATCGGAGCCACCGCGGCCAAGTGTGGTGATATCGCCCGCGCTGTCCACACCCTGAAAGCCCGCCACCACCAGCACATTGCCGGCATCGAGATCGGCGCGCATACGCTCGGTGTCGATCTCCTGGATACGCGCCTTGGCATGGGCGCTATCGGTGAGAATCCGCACCTGGGCACCGGTATAGGACTTGGCCGGGCACCCCAGCTCTTGAAGTGCCATCGCCAGCAGTGCGATGGTCACCTGTTCGCCGGTGGAAATGAGTACGTCCAGCTCACGAAGATTGGGTGAGTGCTGGGTTTCCTGGGCCAGCGCAATGAGCCGGTTGGTTTCGCCGCTCATTGCCGAAACGACAACGATGACCTGATGGCCCGCGTCGCGAAATCCTTTGACCTTTTCGGCAACCGTCTTGATTCGCTCGACACTGCCAACCGAGGTGCCGCCGTACTTTTGAACAATCAAGCTCATGGCTTTCATTCACTCCAACATTGCCGGCCCTTCAAGCGCGAAGGGTCGGCAATTAAACACCAATTTTCCCTGTTTGCGAAGTCGCCTCAAGCCAGTTGCTGCTCTGTCCAGGAGTAGACCGAATCCAGGACGAGAGGGAGCTTCTCGACACCCACGCCACCCCCTTGCGCCATGTCCGGGCGACCACCGCCCTTGCCATCGAGCTGGCCGGCCACGAACTTCATGAGTTCGCCGGCGCTGACCCTGGTGCTCAACGCCTTGGTGACGCCAGCGGTCAACGCCACCTTGTCGCCATCGCTCGCGGCGAGCACGACGATGCCTTCACCCATACGGGATTTGAGCTGATCGACCATGTCGCGCAAAGTCTTCGCGTCGGCGCCTTCGACGTGTTTGGCCAGCACCTTCACCGCGCCGATCTGGCGCGCATCCGCCAGCACGTCGGAGCCCGATGCATTGGCGAGCTTCAGCTTGAGCGCTTCGATTTCCTTGCTCAGCTGGCGGTTCTGATCCTGCAACTGACGCGCCTTCTCTTCCACCTGCGCCCGGGACGTCTTGAGAACCCCGGCGACCTGATCGAGGGTTTGTTCGAGTTCGTCGAACAGCTTCATCGCGTTGCGTCCGGTGACCGCTTCGATGCGCCGCACACCGGAGGCGATTCCCGCTTCCGCAACGATGCGCATCACACCGATATCACCGGTGCGCGCAACGTGTGTGCCGCCGCAGAGTTCGATCGAGAAACCGTCACCCATGGTGAGCACGCGAACCTCGTCGCCATATTTCTCACCGAACAGCGCCATCGCGCCTTTCTCTCTGGCGGCGTCCATGGACAGCAGTTCAGTCACCACCGGCGTGTTCGCGCGCACCTGCTCGTTGACCAGCTTCTCGATATCGTGAATCTGTTTTTTGGTCAGTGCTTCGGGATGTGAAAAATCGAAGCGCAGGCGCTGCGAATTGACCAGCGAGCCCTGCTGGGTCACATGATCGCCGAGAACCTTGCGCAACGCGGCGTGGAGCAAGTGGGTGGCGGAGTGATTCAGCGCGGTCGCGGCGCGAACCTTGTCATCGACCCGCGCCGACACGCTCTCGCCTTTTTTGAGAGTACCGTTGAGCAGCTGACCGATATGCAGATGCACCGAGCCCTGCTTGCGGCAATCGCGCACTTCGAACTGACCGTGCGCCCCTTCGATGAAGCCGCTGTCGCCGGCCTGACCTCCAGATTCTGCATAGAAGGGGGTGCGGTCGAGGACGATGACGGCCTCTTGCCCTTCCCGTATCTCATCGACCGCGCCACCACCGGCAAACAGGCCGAGCACCGCGCCCGCACCTTCGGTACCCTGGTAGCCGGTAAACACCGTGACGTCCTCGATCTGGATACCGGCGGTGTAGTCGACGGCGAATTGACTGGCAGCGCGGGCGCGGGCCTTCTGCTGCTCCATGCAGGCTTCGTAGCCAGCCATATCCAGCGTATATCCCCGCTCTCTGGCGATGTCGTTGGTGAGGTCGGTGGGAAAACCATAGGTGTCGTACAGCTGAAACACCATTTCACCGGGAATCAACTTGCCACCGAGCTTCTCCAAGCCCTCTTCCAGAACGGCCATGCCGTTGTCGAGGGTCTTGGCGAACTGCTCTTCTTCGGCGCGAATGATCTTCTCGATCTGCGCCTGCTTGGCTACCAGTTCCGGATAGGCTTCACCCATCTCGGCAGCGAGGGGCGCCACCAGCTTGTGAAAGAACACGCCGGCAGCACCCAGCTTGTGACCGTGGCGCAAGGCGCGACGCATGATGCGGCGCAGCACGTAGCCGCGCCCCTCGTTGGAGGGCAGTACGCCGTCCACGATCAGGAACGCCGTGGCGCGAATGTGATCCGCCAGCACCTTGAGAGAGGGGTTGCCGGTATCGCCGGTACCCGTCGCTTCGGCGGCGGCGGCGATCAGCGCCTGAAAGAGGTCGATCTCGTAATTGCTGTGCACATGCTGCATGACTGCCGAGATGCGTTCCAGCCCCATGCCGGTATCCACACTCGGCCTCGGCAGCGGGTGCATCACCCCCGCAGTATCCCGGTTGAACTGCATGAACACGTTGTTCCAGATCTCGATATAGCGGTCGCCGTCCTCGTCGGGCGATCCCGGCGGCCCACCCCAGATCTCCGGCCCGTGATCAAAGAAAATTTCCGTGCAAGGCCCGCAGGGACCGGTGTCACCCATCATCCAGAAGTTGTCGGAACCGTAGCGCACACCCTTGTTGTCGCCGATGCGCACCAGGCGCTCCTCGGGAATCCCCACCTCGCGATGCCAGATATCGTAGGCTTCGTCGTCCTCGGCATAGACCGTGACCCAAAGTTTTTCGGGAGGCAGATTCAGCCATTGCGGCGAGGTGAGAAACTCCCAGGCATAGAGAATCGCCTCGCGCTTGAAATAGTCGCCGAAGCTGAAATTGCCGAGCATCTCGAAGAAGGTGTGGTGACGCGCGGTGTAGCCGACGTTTTCCAGGTCGTTGTGCTTGCCGCCCGCGCGCACACAGCGCTGCGAAGAGACGGCGCGGGTGTAGTCCCTGACCTCCTCTCCCAGAAAGGTTTCCTTGAACTGGACCATGCCCGCGTTGGTGAACAACAAGGTTGGATCATTGCCTGGCACCAGGCTGCTGCTTGGCACCACGGTGTGCCCTTTGGATGCAAAAAAATCCAGGAAAGCCTGGCGAATCTGTGCGCTCTTCATTCAGTTGGATCCTTCAGGCCGCCTCGGCAGCCACAAAACAGGCAATCAAAAACCCAGAGATTTCTCGGTCATCCTCATGTTGCCGAGAATGTGCAGGTGCAGGTGAAACACCGTCTGCCCCGCGCCCTCGCCATTGTTGACGATGAGCCGGAAGGCATCGCCGATGCCGGCAGCTTCGGCAACCTTGCTTGCGGTCAACATCAGGTGGCCAAGCAGGGCCTTGTCGTCGGCACTGGCATCCGCAAGGCGCGGGAGAGGCTTTCTCGGAATCAGCAGCAGGTGGGTCGGCGCCTTGGGCGCAATGTCCTTGATGACAAAGCAGTGCTCGTCCTGATAGATGATATCGGAGGGAATTTCACCATCGATGATGCGGGAAAAAATGGATTTTTCACTCATGTCTCATTCCTGATCTACATCAGCCCTGGGTGCCGGGGTTGGTGTGCAACTTCTCATCGGCGCTCAGCTGGCGCGCTTCGCTTTCGAGCATGACAGGGATACCGTCCCGAATGGGATAGGCGAGACCACTGGCCTTGCATACGAGTTCCTGGCGCTCGCGATCGTATTCCAGGGGAGCCCTGGTCACGGGGCACACGAGGATGCCGAGCAGTTGCTTGTCCATGATTGCACCGGGTTTCAAAGACTGGCTAGTGTAAAAGAAACGGGCCCTCAACTCCACGGCCAGCAGACGCCCGCGGCGAAACTCGAGCCCATCGGCACAAGGAGGCTGATTCAGTGGCGAGTGGTGTTGCCCACTGCGGCGCCCGGCTGCTCTTCGCTGTTTTTTTCCAACGCTATATAGGGCTCCAGCGTATCGACGACACAGGCGTGGCCATAGTTGATGACCCGCAGCATGTCACCTTCGCAGAACCTGTTGTTGATGGGCTTGTGAACATAGCCCTCGGTGCGAATGCCCGAGCAGCGATTGCGCAACGTCACCTTTATCTTGCGCCCGCTGGAAAGCTCGGCCATGCCGGTGGTGGAAGAAATGAAATGTATGCGTTTGATGTGCATGTTGGGGATACAGCCGTTGCGAATTCCCCATTCCGCCGGGTCCGGGTCTGGACCATCATCTACTGGTGGACTTTCCATTGTCATGGCCAGGGGACTGCACAACACCAGTGCCAGGAAGCCAAACAGTTTTGCTCTCATACTCGATCCGGAACACTTACAACCTGAGTGCTAAGACCGGGGAATGGTAAAAACTATCCCCCTGACTGCAAATCTTTTCAGGCCTCATCGTCATCCCGCTCCAGAGTTTCAAGGGCATGGCGCACCTGGTCGCCATTAAAGCCGCGATACTGTAAAAAACGTATGCGCCGCGCCTTCTCGCGGTTGTCCCCGCAGGGTTTGTGCCCGAAGCGCTTGACCGCAGCATCGACCGCGAGGGCGAACCAATCGACATCGAGACCGTGGCGCACTTCGTTACTTAGTTCACCGCCAATGCCCTTGCCGCGCAAGCCTTGCGCAATCTGCAGCCAGCCATAGCCCCTGGCTATTCGCGAGCGACAATAAGACTCCGCAAAACGCAGGTCGGACTGAAGACCTTGCTCTTGCAAGTGATCGAGCACCTGCTCAAGCAACTCGGTGTTTCCCGAGCTGGCCAATTTCTGGTACAGCTCCGCCCGCGAATGTTCCCGCCTGGCGAGCGCATTCAAGGCGGCAAACCGCAACTGCGCGGCGTCTGACGCACTCACGGCGAATCGCATCCCGCAAGGTTCGCGCCTTTTGCCGCGGAAGGGGGCGATGTGCCGTCCAGCCAGCGCTGCAATCGCGCAAAAACCAGGCGAAGCGCCCGGTAAAGTTTTGGCAGCAGCCACAGGGCCAGGGCGATGAAAGAAACCATCACGATGAGAAATACGAGGGGGTGAGCAAACATCAGCCACAATGCCCCCAGAACGGCGAGATCCTCCCCCAGAGAGGCGCCCCAGTTGCTGAAGGGCTCTGGCGACGCATTGAGCAACAAACGGGAAAAGGTTTTGACCAGATGACTGGCAGTTGCCATGGTTCCACCGAGAGCGGCCGCCAGCACTTCAATCGCTGGCGACGCCTCGCCCACCACCAGGGTGGCCAGAAATGCTCCCGCCGGGATGCGAACAAAGGTGTGGAGCGCGTCCCAGCCCGAGTCTAACCCCGGGGTTTTGTCGGCAAAAAACTCGACGACATACATGAAGCCAGCCGCCATGATCACAATGGGACTCTGCAATACTCGCAGCTCCACCGGCAAAGCAAGCACGCCGGTGGCACCCGCAACGCCAAGCACGCACACGAGCCCATAGAGACTGATACCGCTCGCCCAGCCGATTCCCACAATCAACGCCAGCGCGGCGATGGTCACCTCATGAATTTCCATGTCGTCTCCCTCTCAGGCGTACAACAGGCGTCTGTTGAGAATGGCACGTTGATTACACATAAGCCGGAAATTTTGGCCAGGGCTGTAGTTGAGCCATAAGCTGTAAACGTTGAGCCGAACACTGGCAGAACTCGGTTCCTGCCGTGCGCCTGCCTGAGGCTTGCAGCTCGCTTCACCTCAGAGTCTGTTGACGATCTCGCATCTGACGTTGTACGACCCGGTTGCGCGCTGCACGTAAGAACGAGGTGATCCGCGTGCCGTTGGGGCTATCTGTACCACCGCGCGTGGTCAGTGTGATGCCATCGCCACAGGCACCTACGTGAAACGTGCAACTTGAAACGTGGAACTCACAAGCAGCGAAAGATCGCGAACAAGCTCTCAGACCGGGCTGTAAAGCAAATTTCCAGCTCGTGAGTCTTGTCCCTACGAACACCCTCACCCGCGGCGGCCAGCTTGCACTGCTGCCCGCCGTTGAGCCACTCGTTCTGTCAAACGGTTTCTTCCACTGCCTTATCCGCAGCCACACCATCCTTGCCCAGTAGCTCCTGACGGATTCTGGCATCCAGCTCGTCGGCGATTTCCGGGTTGGTACGCAGGAACTCACAGGCATTGTTCTTGCCCTGCCCGATCTTGTCGCCGTTGTAGGCATACCAGGCGCCCGACTTGTCGACAATGCCGAGTTTGACACCAAAATCGATGATTTCACCCAAACGGTTGATGCCCTGGCCGTAGAGAATCTGAAATTCGCACTGTCTGAACGGCGGCGCTACCTTGTTCTTCACCACCTTGACCCTGGTTTCGCTACCGGTCACCTCGTCGCCCTCCTTCACCGCACCGGTGCGGCGAATATCGAGGCGCACGGAGGAGTAGAACTTGAGTGCGTTACCACCCGTGGTGGTTTCCGGGTTGCCGAACATCACGCCGATCTTCATACGGATCTGGTTGATGAAAATCACCAGGCAATTGGCGGTTTTGATGTTCCCGGTGAGCTTGCGCAATGCCTGGGACATCAGGCGCGCCTGCAGCCCCACGTGCATGTCGCCCATGTCGCCCTCGATCTCCGCCTTGGGCGTCAGGGCCGCTACCGAGTCGACCACCAGCACGTCCACCGCACCGGAGCGCACCAGCATGTCGGCCACTTCCAGGGCCTGCTCGCCGGTATCGGGCTGAGAGATCAGCAGATCATCGACGCGCACGCCGAGCTTTTCTGCGTATTGGGGGTCGAGCGCGTGTTCCGCATCGATGAACGCGCAGGTACCACCCTGTTTCTGGGCCTCGGCGATCACCGACAATGTCAGTGTCGTCTTGCCCGAGGATTCGGGTCCGTAGATTTCCACGATGCGTCCCTTGGGCAGGCCGCCGATGCCGAGCGCCACGTCGAGCCCGAGAGAGCCCGTGGAAATGCTTGGAATGGCGGTCTGCTCGCGATCACCCATACGCATGACCGTACCTTTACCGAACTGGCGCTCAATCTGGCCGAGCGCGGCCTGCAATGCTTTTTCTTTGTTGGCATCCATCGTTGCTTCCTCTCACCTGTAGAAATGTGTTCTTTCGCCAAGTCATGCGTGTGCGAACGACGCCAGCATAACCGAAAAACAGAATACTGTATACCTATACAGTATCTTTTACGGCTTCGATCAGCCCACGCAGGGCAACCGCCACCGCCTGTTCGCGCACAGCCTTGCGATCACCCGCCAGCAGATGGCAACGGGCCGCAATGCCTTGTCGGGTCGCCCAGGCAAACCATACAGTACCCACCGGCTTTTCGGCTGTTCCACCGTCCGGGCCGGCAATACCACTGACCGCCACCGCGAGGTCGGCCCCCGCCTCCCGCAACGCGCCCGCCGCCATTTCCCGGACCACCTCCTCACTGACGGCGCCGACGCGCGCGAGACTGTCCTCGCTGACGCCGAGCACCCGCATTTTATGAGCATTGGCGTAGGTGACAAACCCCGCACCAAACCATGCGGAACTGCCGGGAATGTCCGTGATCGCCGCAGCGACGCCGCCGCCGGTGCAGGATTCCGCACAGGTCACCTGCCAGCCGCGCTGTTTCAGCTGTACACCCAGCTCTGCTGCAAGATCGAAAGTCGTATTCGTTGTCATGAGCTGTTCACCGCCGCTGCTTCGTGTGCCAGATACGACTGAGCCGGCATATTGCCGGCTCAGTATCCAGGGCCTGTCAGCAGGCCCTAACGTGAAGCCATTCAGTCCGTGACGAGCAGGCCATTCTCCACGGGGATCCTCGTACCGGGATCCTGCGCCATGCGCACGGTGCCCTCGGAATCACCCAGCTTGTAGGCAACATCGTAGCCCTTGATCTCATCGTGCGAGTCGTAAACGGTCCGGCAGCGGGTTTCGTAGCTGGTAGTAGTGTTCTTGTCCTGCATGTTTTCCTGAACTTTCTTGCCCGCGTAACCACCCGCCGCGGCACCGGCAACGGTGGCCACTTTCTTGCCCGTGCCACCGCCTACCTGGTTGCCCAGCACACCGCCAAGCACGGCACCGGCAACGGTCCCGGCTATTTGATGCTCATCCTTGACGGGCGCCTTCTCGGTCACGGCCACCTGCTCACACACCTCGCGTGGCGTCTTGACGGCTTCCTTGACGGGCTTGACCGAGAGCACCTCGGCATACGCGGGCTCATCCGTCTGCCACGGCAGTTCCTGGTCGTCTCTCAGGGTGTAGTTGGCGATCACCGCACCACCGGTGGCTATCACGACACCAATGACGATGCCTGTTACTGTCGACTTGTTCATACTTTTCTCCTTCGATACAGGAAGCCAGTTCTCGTTCAGTTAACGATTATAGCGCACAGACGTTGACACCCAGAGGTGAACAAAACCGTTACAGGCTAGCGGCGAATGCTGGCCGGAATCTCGCAGCCGTCGTCGAGGCGCACCTTCTTGCTGACCGGGTGCTGCCCCGCCACGCCTCCGCCCCAGGACGGGAAATAGACGGAGTACGCACCGCCCTCCTGGCCAGCCACCAGCAAGAGGAAGTCCTCGGGCCGCCGCACCGCATGCAAGCGTTCGCCTGTTTGCGGCGACATATTGGCATTCTGCAGGCCAACGATACTCTCGAACACCTTGCGCTCAACACTGGCGTAGTTGTAAAGGCGCTGCTGAATGTCCCGATACGACAGCCCCTTGCGGCTGAGAATGCGCATATGGAACGGATTGAGCATGGCCACCACCGCGGAATTGCCGAAATAGATATTGTTGGAAGCCGGGTTGGCAATGCCCGCGCCGAGCGTGCGCAGCAACGCTTCCTCATTGCCCTCGAAATCTTCGAGAGTGAAGATCAGCGAATGTGGCCCTTCCACGCCGATGACGGTCACCACGTCATCGGCGGCATCGAATCCCAGCGCTACGTGCAGCGGATCGTAGGGGTTCTCTTCCTCCGCTTCCGCCAGGCAGCAGGTGAATTTGGCTGGCGAGCCGAGGGTTGCCATATCGCCGACGCCCGGTGCGCCGCCCCCCACATTGAGCATGATCAGACGCAACGTCCGCCCCAGCGTGGCGTTGGCGCGCTGTCCCGGCCCCAGGGCCTGGACGCCGGAGGTAAACCCGTAGTGGTAGCGCGAGGGACCGTTGACGATCACCAGCGGCGTCACGCAGTGGGTGGTGCTCTGCAGTGGCCCCAGGTCGAAACGGGGATCGCAGATGGCCTCGCAGGCCGCGATGACCCAGGGGAAAGTTTCCACAGGGCAGCCCGCCATGACGGCATTGATGGCGGCTTTCTCGACCGTCAGCTCACCCCCCGCTGGCAGCAGGCTGCCCAGCACCGCCTGGGGCGGCAGATTGGGGGCGTGGAGCAGCATCTCCTCCACCCGCTGCGGAGTTGGCACCACCACCGGCAAGCCATCCGTTTTACCCGCCGCGGCCAGGGCTTGCGCGGCGGCCTGTTCGTCCTTCGCGCGCAGCACCGGGGATTTCTGTCCCGCCATCAGTGAAGCTCCTCGGGCCTGTGCGCCGCCATGTCGGACACCCGTCCTTCGACGAGAGCGGCCACCACCGCCGGGGCGATGATTTCCGCCAGGGCCCGATGGTATTGCGCGGTTTTTCCTGCCACCGGATGCGGCAAGAATACGAAAGGCAATTCGGGAAAGCCCCCGGCGCGGGCGAGAAAGAAAGCTTCATCGCGAAACTTTTCCGTGACGAGGGCAAGGGTGGGGAAATCCGCCGCGGCGAATGCCAGGGCGTCCTGGGTCGTGCCGCTGGTGCAACTGCCGCAATGGCCGTAGGCGCACACGACGGCATCGCACTGCGCCATGATGTCCTTGCACACCTCGTCCGCCACCGGAAAAGACATGCGCTGCACCGTGCCCTTGTCGTAAAAGCGAAACGTGGCGCCGGGAAGAAGCGCCGCCAACGGTTCTCTGAGGTCGTTCAGAAACGCGCTGGCATCCGCAAAAAGATTTGATAGAAGACCGATCACCGGCGGCTTCTTATCGGGCTGCAGGCGCGCTTTGTAGGGCCTGGGTGGCGCACCCGGCTGGGCCTGGGGATCGAGGTATTCGATGCCGTCGGGGAGCGCGCCGTCAGAATCGGGTGGTGGGCTCATGTTCGCCTCCTGAGGTGGATGACCTGTTGGACTCTGCCGGGCCTCGATGTTTCCCCGTTTGCTTTTCGATGTGGAGCCTGCCCGCAAGCGACCAGAACGACGCGAACCGAGCGATATCGGCCATGGGGCCGCCCTGCATGGGGTCGCTTGCAGGCAAGCTCCTACAGGCAGGCTCCCACAAGCCCCCCCCCGGGGCTAATTCGATGCGAGCCGCAATGTCTGCCCCGGCTTGATGACCTGACCTTTCTGGAGGTTGTTCCATGCCAGAATGTCCTGCTGGGACAGGTTGAATCGGCGCGCAATGCTCCACAGCGAGTCGCCCGGCTGGATCACGTAGTGCCTGTTGGTCGCGGCCATGGCGTTGCCCCCCGCGCCGGAAATTTTCAAAGTCTGTCCCGGCCTGATGTGGTTCTTGTTGCCAATCCGGTTCCAGGCCAGCAGTTGCTGCTGCGAGACACCGAACTTGCGGGCGATGATCCACAAGGAATCTCCCGAACGCACCACGTAGGTGGCCGCCGCGCCGCGGCTTGCCGGCGCCGCCGTGCGCGTCGATGCGGCCGCGGCAAGCGCTGCCGTCTGGGCATTGCCGGGCAGGCGCAGGTTCTGCCCCGCTCTGATGCGGTTGGCGTTGCTCAGGCCGTTGAGCGCCATCAGTGTGGCGACCGAAGTGTTGTAGCGCCCCGCGATGGTCGACAGGGATTCACCACGGGCAATCCTGTGCACCACATCGGACTTCTGGTGGCTGAAGCGCTGATCCGACGACAGCGACGCGATGATCGTCTGCAAGGGCGTGCGGAGATTCGACTTGGGAATCCGCACCGTATAACCGCGCGGAATGTACTTTTCGCCATTCCACACCCGCTCGCGCAGCGCCGGATTGTAGACTTTCAACTCGTCGATGCTGACGCCGCTGGACTGCGCCAGCGCGGCGACCGGGATGTAGTCGGGCGCACGAACGATGTCGTAATCGAGAGGCGACGCCATGGTGACCTTGCCGAAATATTTCGCGGCATTGCGGTCCACATGGAGCGCGGCGAGGAACGACGCATAGAAATTTCGTGACGCGAACCCGAATGCGGGGCCCTTGTAGTTGTGAACGATGACGCCCATGTCGCGGGTGCCGAGCGTTTTCACGGCGCGCTGCATGCCGCTGGCGCCATGGTTGTACGCGGTCAGGGCCAGAGGCCAACTACCGGTTGCCGCGTAATTGTGCTTGAGCAACCTGGCGGCACCCTCTGTGGCGATATAGGGATCCATGCGCTCGTCGAGAATGTCGTCCACCCGCATGTACTGGCGCGCCGTCGCCGGCATGAACTGCCACATGCCCGCCGCAGCCACTTTCGAGTACGCGCTGGGATTGAATGAAGATTCCACATGGGGCAGCACTTCGAGTTCCTGTGGCAGGTTGTGCTGTGTCAGCACAGCGCGGATATGGGGCCGCCATTGGCCGGAGCGGATCAGCCCTTCGCGAAAACGGTCGGATTGACCGAGCTGAAAGCGCACATTGCCCGCCGCTTCGCGCAAGCGCGCGGACGACGTACCCTTGGGCCAGGCCGCAAGCACCCGCGCCTCCACCGCGCTGAGGCCGGATCGCTTGCCGGCGGCAAGACTGGCGAGCGCCCGCTCGACGTCGTGCTTGTGGCTGTCGACAATTCTTTTCCTCTCGGCCTGGCTGGCGTGCGGCGGCAGCGACAGGGTTTCGTAGATCACCGCCAGATCCACCGCATCGTGCACATAGCCCTGGTGGGTGGTGACGTCGGTATAGACGCGGGTCCAGAAGCGCACAGCGGGCTCCAGACTCGCAGGAGTGGGAAAGTTGTTGCCGTAAACACAGGTCGACAGCAACGTCAGCAACAGGATGAGATACGCGCGCATGCCGGTCAGTTATCTAGGTTATCCAGTGTGTGCTGTGTTTATACCAGAAATCGGCTGATACTGTAACTGGCAACCGCCGCGCAGCGATCGCCCGCGTGGCGGCGTACTCCCCCCGAAAAACAGCGCGACGCTCAGAGCACACCAGAGAGCATCACCTTGATGCGCTGCGCGGCGTCCACTACAGCGTCGGCGTACTTCTGCTCGATATCCTTGCGCTCGCGGTCGTAACGGGCCTTCTCCTCGTGGCTGAGGGCACGCCACTCGTCGAGAATGGGAATGTGTCCGGTGGCTTCCGCGACCCGGAACAGCACACCGTACTCGCGGCGAAAGGTTTCGACATTTTCCAGCCCTCCCGCCAGCGCCGCGATACGCAGGCAGGCTTCGGTATGGGTCATCTTGTTGTCCAGCATCGCATCGGCGATCAGATAGATACCCTTGCCCGCCCCCACCTGGCTCACGCCCTTCGCTTGTGACGGGGATGCGGCGGTGACGCGACGCGTTGCCCTGCCCAGTTTCCACAGCCGGTACAGCAGCCAGGCGGCGTAGCTCGCCAGCACCAATACGATGAGCACCGCGACAACGGCAACCAGGGTTTTCATTCTTCCACCTCCAGACCCTCCTCACGGGCAGCGGATTCATCGTCGAGCAGCGCCTCGTCGCGGATGCCCGCGGGCAAGCTTCGGCGCGCCCTGGCACCCATTTTCTTCAGGTCTTCCATGCGCTTGATCAGGTTGCCACGGCCATCCACCAGGCGGTTGCGCGTCAGCTGCCAGGCTTCCTGACTGCGGCCAATGTGACGCCCCACATCTTCCAGGGCGTCGATCACCAGGACGAACTGATCATAGAGAGAGCCGGCCTGGGCGGCAATTTTCTGGGCGTTGCGGTTGCGGTCCTCATAGCGCCAGATGTTGCTGACGGTGCGCAGAGTGGCGAGCAGGGTCGTCGGGCTCACCAGGATGATGCCGCGCTCGTAGGCGTCGCTGAACAGGGTGGCGTCGCCCTCCACCGCAGTCATGAACGCGGCCTCCACGGGCACGAAGATCAGCACGAAATCGAGGGTATTGATTCCTTCCAACTGCTCGTAGGCCTTGCGGTTGAGGCCGACGACATGGGCGCGCAGCGATGCCAGGTGGCGCGCCATGTGGCGCTGCTTCTCGGCCTCGTCCTCCTCGCGGCAGTAGCGCTCGTAATCCAGCAGCGACACCTTGGCGTCGACGACGATATCGCGCTTGTCCGGCAGGCGGATGATGACGTCCGGGTTGCGGCGCCCGCCCTCCGCCGCCTGCAGGTTGACCTGGGTCTCGTACTCGCGCCCCTTCTTCAGTCCCGATTGTTCAAGCAGGCGCTCGAGAACCACTTCGCCCCAGTTGCCCTGTACCTTGCTGTCACCCTTGAGGGCGCGGGTGAGCTGAACAGCCTCTTCGCCGATACGCTGCGCCTGGGTCTTGAGTTCCTGAATCTGGCCGACGAGGCGGTTGCGCTCGGCGCTTTCCTGGCCGTAGGCACTTTCCACCTGGCGCCGAAAGCTGGTGATTTCCTCCCGCAGCGGGCTGATGGTGGCGTCCAGGGTCAGCTTGCTCTGGTCGCGAAAGCTGCTTTGTTTGTCCTCGAAGATGCGATTGGCCAGGTTCTCGAATTCCTTGCTGAGCGCATCCCTGGTTTGCTGCAGCAAGGCAATCTGCTCCTGATAGCGCAATTGCTCTGCCGCCAGAGTCGCCTGCAACCCCGCCCTTTCGGCAAGCGCCTGCTCGAGGCGGGCAAGTGCTTCCCGGTGCTCGTTTCGCGTCCGGGCGAGCTCCGCCTCGAGCGACTCGCGCAGGCTTTTCTCCGCGTTCCGGGTTGCGCCGGCGAGGACGTGCAGTACCACAAAAATTGCCAGGGCGCCGGCAGCGAAACCGGCACCGACGAATAACAGTGCTTGATGAGGCAAAAAGTCCATCGCGCGATTCTAGTGTAAAATCCCGCAACTTTGAGCAATGCGATGGGGACAGGCGAAGCGCTCGTGCACAAACATCACAAGGTACTGGTCTTCGATTCGGGAGTTGGGGGCTTGAGTGTGCTTGCCGAAATTCGCCGCCGTCTGCCGTGCTGCGAATTCATCTACGCCTGCGACAACGCCGCCTTTCCCTATGGCACCAAGGAAGAGGCTGAACTGATCGCGCGCGTCGAAGACGTGCTCAAAGCCCTGATCGCACGGGTCGCTCCGGACATCGTCGTCATCGCCTGCAATACCGCCAGCACCCTGGCCCTGCCCCAGATTCGCGCCCATTTCAGCAAGCCGGTGATCGGCGTGGTGCCCGCGATCAAGCCCGCCGCGCGGCTATCTGCCTCGCGGGTGATCGGCCTGCTGGCCACCCCCGCCACCGTCGAACGCCCCTACACCCGGCGCCTGATCGAGGAGTTTGCCGCCGGTTGCGCGGTCATTCCGGTGGGCAGCAGTGAACTGGTGACCATCGCCGAGGCCAAGCTGCGCGGAGAAGCGCCTGATATCGCCGCCATTGCCCGGATCATCGCGCCGATCTTCGCGGATGAGCGTGTGGATACCCTGGTGCTGGCCTGCACCCACTTTCCCCTTCTCAAGCCGGAACTGGCGCAAGCGGCGCCGCGCGCGGTGCAATGGATCGACTCCGGCGAGGCCATTGCACGGCGCGTGGCGTCCTTCACCGGCGAGCCCCGGAATCGCACCGACAACTCGCCGACGACATTCGCCTGCTGGCTGACCGGCAATGGCCCCGACAGCGGTGCACTGCGTGACGGCCTGAGCGCCATGGGCGCGTCCACCATCGACATCATTGCGGTCTGAGAGCAGGAGCACGAGGTGAGCAGCAGCGAGCGCGAGCACCGTCCGTTTTTCTCCATTGCGTCCCTGGTCGATGCCATCGCGGCGGGCGCGCTGGTGATCACCCCCAACCTGCGACTGTCGCGCACGCTGCACGACGCCTGGAACCACCACTGCCGCAACGCGGGCCTGCCGAACTGGGAGCGGCCCGCGATCATGCCCCTGGAAACCTGGCTGGAAACCTGTTGGGACCAGTTGCAGGACGCCGCCTACCCCCCCGCCCTTGCCGGCATTACCGCATCTGCCTGTCAGGAGCGCACGCTCTGGGAACAGGTCATCGATGATGACAACCAGCTTCCCGCCGAGATCAGCGCCGAGAATTTCGCACAACTTGCCCAGCGTGGCTGGAAACTGGTGCGGCAATGGCGGATCGATTTGCGGCACCTGGCCGCCCTGCGCCACAGCGGCGCCGACCACCTGATACGGCTGGGGCTCGTCTTCGCCCGGCGCCTGGAAAAACTCGCCCTGGTGGACGCCGAAACCCGCACCGAAACGGTGTTGCGGGGTTTTCGCGACGGCGCTCTCGAAGCCCGGACGCAAATCGTACTGGTCGGCTTTCAAACCCTGCCGCCGCTGGCAAAAACGACTCTCGAGGCCGCAGCGGAGCAGCTCGAATACTTCTCGCACCAGCGCCCACCGGCACAGCAGTGCCTGTTCACGGCGAGCGACGCCAGCAGCGAAATCGCCAGCGCCGCACGCTGGGCGTCACGGCTGGCCGCGGAAGCGCCGGATGCGCGTATCGGCATCGTGGTGCCCCAGCTCAACGCTCGCCAAAAAGCCGTGGAGCGGATCTTCCGCAACACCTTCGAGCCCGCCGCCTGTCTACCGCACATCGCCTATCGCCCGGCGCCTTTCAACATCTCCGCCGGCACACCGCTGAGCGAGGCGCCGCCCGTCACCGCCGCTCTGGCCCTGCTGCGGCTGCTGAACGACAGCCTGCCAAGCCAGGAACTGTGCGCCCTGCTCGTCAACCCTTTCTGGGGCGACGCCGATCGCGAGGGCAGCCTGCGCAGTCAGGCTCAGAGCACACTTCTCGAATCCGGCCTGCTCAGGCTGAGCGTGGGGAAATTTCGCCAGCTGCTGAGCGATCTCGCCCCCGACACGTCCCCCGGCTCTCTGTCCCAGCGCCTGGTCAAGCTCGCAACCCTGCAGCGCAGCCAGCCTGGCACACTGAACTTCCGGCACTGGCGCGAGCTGTTCAGCGAATGCCTCGATGTGCTCGGCTGGCCCGGCAGCCGCTCTCCCGACAGCCTCGAATTCCAGCAGCTCAGCCACTGGCAGGCATTGCTGGACAGCTTTGCGGAGCTCGACGAAATCTGTGCACCGGTCTCCGCGCACAAGGCCTTGCAACGGCTCGAACAACTTGCCGGCGATCACGTCTTCCACCCCGAGACACCGCCCTCCAATGTTCAGGTGCTCGGCCTGCTGGAAGCCGCCGGGCTCGAATTCGATCACCTCTGGGTGATGAACATGGACAACCGCCACTGGCCCGAAACCATCGCGCCCCACCCCCTGGTGCCGGTGAGTCTGCAACGCCAGTTGGCGATGCCGCGCGCCTGCCCCGAGCGCGAGCTGGCACTGGCGCGTGACCTGATCACCCTGTTCGCGACAAGCGCCGACAATCTCGTGTTCAGCTATGCCGCGCGCGATGGCGACATTCACCTGAGGCCCTCCGCATTGCTCGGCGACCTGCCGGCGGCGGCGCTCGCAGGGGCGTCGGGCCATCACCCCTGGCTCGACCTTCTTGCCGATGGCAACTGCCTCGAAATCGTCGAGGATGCTCGCGGCCCCGCTTACGCAGCGCCCCAGGACCGCATTCGCGGCGGCAGCCGCCTGCTTGCCGCGCAGGCCCAGTGCCCTTTCAACGCCTTCGCCCAATGGCGCCTGGGTGCGGAGCCGCTGCGCCAACCCCGGAACGGTCTGGGGGCGGACCTGCGCGGCATGCTGGTTCACGACAGCCTCGACATACTGTGGCGCGAGCTGGGCAACCACGCCACCCTGCTCGCCCTCGACGACAGCGCCGTGGCGGACAAGGTCGCGGCGGCCACCTCGCAGGCGCTCAACCACCTGTTCCGGAGCCAAACGCTGCTGCAACGCAGCGATTTCGCTGAACGCCTGCTGCAACTCGAACTCGAGCGTCTCAACGCATTGCTGCGGCGCTGGCTGGACGTGGAGCGCGAGCGCCCACCATTCAGCGTCGTGGAAACGGAGAAAGCCGTGGAACTGGAGATCGCCGGGCTGCGCATCGCGCTGCGCCTCGACCGCCTCGATCACCTGCCCCAGGGTTTCGCCGTGATCGACTATAAAACCGGCAGAACCAGTCTTGCCGGACTGGCCGCTGACCGTCTCACCGAGCCGCAGCTGGCACTCTACGCATTGGCACTCGATGAGGCACCCGCGGCCGTCGCCTATGCCGCGGTCACCCACAGGAAAACCGCGTTCGAAGGCATTGGCGAGAGCAACACCGTCCCCGGCTGCAAATCCCTTGCCGCGCTGAATCTTCCCGAATTCTGGCCCGACGCCCTGAGCGCCTGGCGCGACAAGCTCGCCACGCTGATCCTCGAGTTCCGGGATGGTCGCGCCGACGTCACCTTTTACGGTCAGGCCGCACAGCGCGGCGGCCATCTCGAACCCCTCAACCGCGTGGCTGGCGCCGAGGACATCGCAATCCTGCAAATGAAAGGTGCCGCATCGTGATCATCGCCGACCAAGACGCTCGCGATCGCGCCCTCGACGTCAGTGCCTCATTTGCCGTCAGCGCACCCGCGGGCTCCGGCAAGACGGGTCTGTTGATCCGCCGCATCCTGCGCCTGCTGGTCATCTGCGAGCAACCCGAACAGGTGCTGGCCATCACCTTCACCCGCAAGGCGGCAGCGGAAATGGAGGAGCGCATCCTCCAGGCACTGACTCTGGCGGCTGATGACACGCCACCTGCGGACCCCTATCAAGCCGAGCTGTGGCGCGATGCCCGCCGCGTGCGGGAGCGCGACAAGGCGCACAACTGGCAGCTGAACACCTCACCAGCACGGCTGCGTATCACCACCATCGACGGCCTGTGCCGCACCCTGGCGCGCCAGCTCGCGCTGGAAACCGGGCTCGGCGACCTGCCGGAACCCAGCGAGCAACCCCAGTTCTTTTATCGTGATGCCATCCGCCAGCTATTGCGCGATCTGGACAGCCCGGGGCCTCTGGGTGACGCCCTGGCGGTGCTGCTGCGCCACCTGGACAACAACCTGACCACCCTCGAACGGCTGCTGGAGAACCTGCTGGCAAGCCGCGAACAATGGCTCGAGCCCCTGCTCGCCAGCCGCGACGCGCGCCGCTACCTCGAACAAACACTGCACAACACCGTGAGCGAGACCCTCGCGGAAGCGGAGTCGCAGCTGGCGTTGGTGGCGAGCGACCTGGCGCTCGTCGCCGACTACGCCGCCGCCAATCTGGCCCGCGACAACCCGGCGAGCCCCTTGTGTGCGCTGGCGGGCATCAGCGGCTTGCCCGACACGGAAGCCACTCAGGCGAACGTGCGCCAATGGCTCGCGCTGTGCGACCTGCTGTTGACCGCCGACGGCGACTGGCGCAAACCGCGAGGTATCACCAAGCGCCAGGGTTTCCCCACCAGGAAGGATGCCATCGACCCGGCCAACGCCGAGCTGCGCAAGGATCAGCTCAACCAGCTGATCGCCTGGTGCGAGGAGCAACCAGGCCTGTTGGCGCTGCTGTGCGATATCCGCCACCTTCCGGCGCTTGTCTACAGCGACGACCAGTGGCGCCTGCTGGAAGCCCTGACCCTGGTGCTGCCGCGCCTGGTCGCCGAGCTGTCGCTGCTCTTCAAGGCGCGCCGCAGCTGTGATTTCACCGAAGTGACACTGGCCGCGCTGAGCGCCCTGGGCAACGATGACCAGGCCACGGACCTGAGCCTCAGGCTCGACTACCAGATTCGCCACATTCTCGTGGATGAATTTCAGGATACTTCGTCGATCCAGTTCCGCCTTCTCAAGCGGCTCACCTGGGGCTGGCAACGGGACGATGGCCGCACCCTCTTCATCGTCGGCGACGGCATGCAGTCACTCTACGGATTCCGCAACGCCAACGTCGGTATCTTCCTGGAGGCGCGCAAGCTCCCCGTCGGCGACATCCTTCTTAAGCCCCTCGACCTGGAGGTGAATTTCCGCTCCGCAGCGCAGGTCGTGAACTGGGTGAACGGTGTTTTCAAGCAGGTTTTTCCCGAGCGCGAGGACATCAGTCGCGGCGCAGTCAGCTACGCGCCCGCGGTTGCCGCCAAGGCGCCCCTGGACGAGGCGGCGGTCACCCTCGATGTCTTTCCGGCGGACAGCGCCGCGGAAGACGAGGCCCGCGAAGTGGTGGCGCGGATACGAGCTGCCCACGCCGAGGATCCACAGGGTTCCATCGCCGTGCTGGTACGCGCCCGCAGCCACCTGCCCGCCATCATCAGCGCACTGCGTGAGCAGGATATTGCCTGGGAAGCCACGGATATCGATGCACTGGCGAGCCGCATGGCGGTCATCGACCTGTTCTCGCTGACGCGCGCGCTGCTCGATCCCGCCGACCGCATTGCCTGGCTGGCCGTATTGCGCGCGCCCTGGTGCGGACTCAGCCTCAGCGATCTTCATACCCTGGCGCAGGGCGGTTCCCGTCTCGATGCCAATCCCCGCGACCTGCCCTGGCTGCCGGGCCAGCTTTTCGACGCCAGCTTGCGGCACGGGCTCAGCGACGACGGCCAGGCCCGCCTCACGCGCGTTGCACGGGTTGTGGAAAACGCCTGGCACAACCGCTTCCGCAAGCCCTTGCGCCAGTGGCTGGAAGGTGTCTGGATCGCTCTGGGCGGGCCCGCGGCACTCGCCGACCGGCTCCATCTCGCCTGGTGCCAACAGTTTCTCGATTTGCTTGAAACGCATGCCAGAGGCGCCGAATTGGCCGATATGGACGCCTTCCGCACCGCGGTGGAAAAGCTTTTTGCGTCCTCGGGAAGCAGCGGCGAGAATCCCGTACAGATCATGACGATCCATAAATCCAAGGGATTGGAGTTCGATACCGTGATTCTGCCCGGCCTGCATCGCGGCAGCGGCAGGGACGACAGCACCCTGCTCTACTGGCGCGAGCGCATCAATGCGCGCGGTGTCACGGAATTGCTGATTGCGCCGCCGCTCTCCGAGGAAGAGCGCCACGACAGCGGCAACGACGACCAACTGGTCAGGCACCTCAAATACGAGGACAAGCTGCGCGGCAGCCTGGAAGACGCCCGCGTGCTCTACGTTGCCTGCACGCGCGCCATCAAACGTCTGCATCTGCTCTACAGTGAACCCAGGAAAGCCCCGGTAAAAGGCAGCCTGCTGGCGGCGCTGTGGCCCGCGCTGGAGAATCCGGACGCCATGTCCGGCACCCGCATCACTCACCACGACGCCAGTATGCCCGACGAGGCGCAAGCGGATGACGGGCCACCAGGCCTGCGCCACATCATGCGCCTGCCGTCGCAGTGGCGCCACCCGCTCCATGACATGGGCGACACGCTTCGGCCCGCGGCGCCGGCCGCGCCCATCGTGGGAACGACGAATGACGATCTACGCCACGCCGGTACCGCGCTGCACCGCACCCTGTGCCAGATCGTCGGCGAAGGCCTCGACAAGTGGAACGAAGAGCGCCTCGCCCACCAACACAAAGCCTGGCTCGTGCAGTTTCGCAAATGGGGCGTCGCCGATGGTGAAGCCCAGGCAAACCAGCTTCGTGATGCCGTTGCCACAACCCTGGCGGATCCGCAGGGGCGCTGGCTGCTCGATAGCAACCATGCCGAGAGCGCCTGCGAACTGGCCCTGGTGAGCGCGACGGAATCAGGGTATGAGCAAGCGGTGCTGGACCGTACTTTTGTGGACGGCGGTGTGCGCTGGATCATCGACTACAAGAATTCGACGCTGCGCGACGGCGAAACGCAGAATGCATTCGTGGCCAGGGAGAGCAACGCCTATCGCGGCCAGCTCGAGCGCTACAAAGCCCTTTTCCGCCATCGCGAAGACAGGGAAATCCGCATTGCCCTGTATTTTCCCCGGCTCGCGCATTTGCATGTGCTGGAATGAGATCGCGCTGCCCGTACCGGTCTGGTCGCTTGCAGGCAAGCTCCTACACACACCCTGTAGGAGCTTGCCTGCAAGCGACCAATACAGGATGACGTTTACCCGGCACTGAACGTCGGCACCTCAAAACACCGCACTCGCGGCAAGCCCCGTTTGCTTTTCTCAATGGCGGTCATTGAGGCAATTATGCCAATTTGTCATGTCGTTACAGTAGAATAGGCAGCAAGTCCCGGACCATACTCCGGCGAGTCAAGTATTTACAGGTAGAGACAATGATTCAACGTTTGCTGGAAAACCTGAATATCCAGTCACAGGAACCGCTCATCACGCCCCTGGATCTGAAGCGCGCGATCCCCATGACCGAAAAGGCCGCGGAAACCGTCGTCAAGGGCCGCGAAGCCGTACAGAACATTCTCGACGGCAAGGACAAGCGCATTTTCGTGGTGGTGGGCCCCTGCTCCATCCACGACCTCGACGCCGCGAAGGATTACGCCACGCGCCTCAAGGCGCTGGCCGATGAAGTCAGCGACGCATTGCTGATCGTCATGCGCGTCTATTTCGAAAAGCCCCGCACCACCACTGGCTGGAAAGGGCTGATCAACGACCCCTACATGAACGACTCCTTCAAGATCGAGGAAGGTCTTCATATCGGTCGCCGCCTGCTGATGGATATCAACGAAATGGGACTGCCCGCGGCTACCGAGGCACTCGACCCCATTTCTCCCCAGTATCTGCAAGATCTGATCACCTGGTCGGCAATTGGCGCGCGCACCACCGAGTCACAGACCCACCGGGAGATGGCCAGCGGCCTGTCCACCGCGGTAGGTTTCAAGAACGGCACCGATGGCAGCCTGACGGTGGCGATCAATGCCATGCAGTCGGCCTCCAATCCAC
>CAYXXZ010000021.1:0-37242 GCA_964469165.1 uncultured Porticoccaceae bacterium | reverse complement strand
TCAAGGCGGATTTCGAAGCGCTCGACAGAATGAACATGTACCGCTTCCTGGTGGACGACAATGTGTTCGAATTTCGCGCCACCGACAAGCCCTGCTACGTTGAGACCTGCAACCGGCCACCGCTGCAGCAGTCCTGGCTGCGCAGCCGTTTCCCCACACCGGATGATCCCGTTCTGCAACGTGCCATGCTCGGTTACATCAGCGACAACAATTTCATGCGCACGGCGACGCTCCCTCATCGCGAGGAATTGATGCAATCGGGCTTTCAGTTGGCGACGCTCAACCACAGCATGTGGATCCACCGCACGCCCGACCTCGACCAGTGGCTGCTTTACGACGTTCACAGCTCGGTTGCCTGTGGCCAGCGCGGATTGGTGCTTGGCCATATGTACACCCGCGACGGCGTGCTGGTGGCGACCGTTGCCCAGGAAGGGATGATACGCCCCGTGGACGGCGAGAAGGGCGGTCTTGCTTTCAGTGAGGGAAATTGACGCAGGCTCGTCGGAGTTGGGCTGCATTCTCGCAATGCCGTGATACGGCTGAACGCCAATTCTGCACAAGTCAGAAATTTGGCCTGCTGTAGCAGGCCCTAAGAAACCTCTGAGCAAAAAATCTTTTTTTGCACTGACGTTGAAAAATGGATTTGCCATCGCTGACGAGGGTATATTTTCGGGCAGTTCTCCTGGATTCACTCTTCTGGGTGCTCTGCTTGAAGCTTGTGGCGTACGGCTGTGAGTTAGATTTCCGAATGCTGTGGAGTGTGGAACTTGAGTTCGAGGCATCCGAAAAAAATACTCTCGTTGCTTATCGATTATCACCCGAATACATCAGCCGGTGTTTGCGCGAATAGAATCCTCGCTGCCCAGCGGTCCAGCTCTGCCTCTCTGGCCTGATAGAGACGTTGTTGAATCTCTGAGGGTGGCTCACCGAATTTAAGGGTTAATAATTGTGTGATCAGCGTGGCTTGGTCGCGCTCACGGACATGTGTACTTTCCTCGCTGCGCTTCTTTTCACTTGCAGGCGACTGTTCGTGGTACATACCTCCAAAAAAACTGCTCTCTTTATGTAGAAATCGTTCTCTGGCATGAGCCCTTGAACGGGTGTCCTCCTCTTGTGAAAGCCTCCTGAGTTTGTCATGGGCTTGATGAACCGCTGGATGATGAATTTCGCTCATGACGGAATCGTCATGCCAATGTTTGAGCCAGCTGATCCAGTCAATCAAAGCATTTGACGCCGGATGTTGCCGATCGAATTTACAAAGTTCCAGTACATGCAGTTGCATGTGTCCCAACGCTAGCTCTCGCTGAATGCCATCCTGAAACTTGAAGTGCCAGTGTGCCTGCTCACCTGCGAATAGGTCGAAGTCCAGAAAATTGATGCCAATGACTGGTTTTGGTACGGCACAGCGATCTTCCTGTTTCAGTTGATCCACGTAGGCGCGGGCCAGATAGTAAAAGCTTCGCTCGATCCATGCAGCTCGACAGCGTATCTGCAATTCAATATTCAGTAAGCGCCCCTGATTGTCTCTTGCCAGCACATCAAGAACGATGAACTTACCAGTGAGTTCTTCTATGTCGATAGCAGAATTGGGAACCTCGATGATCTCGATAGGGCCTTCGCTACCGCGTACAGCATCAATCAGATTGGCGAGTAAGTCCGGAGATTCCGCAAATAATTTTTTGAAGACGAAATCATTTTTGGGGTCGAGCAGTGTTTTGGGCATGGCAAACCTCCTTGTCGGTGCCTGATTGCCAAACTAACCGCCATCCGTTGGCAGCCTGATGATAATGACTTGAATTTATGAAAATGCCAAGGGGTATCGGGTTAGGGTGAAGATTCATCCATTAGGATGAGTAGAATGGGGACACCCATAGATTGAGTCAAACGAGGATATCTTCAACGAGAATAAGATCAGGACACCCACAGATTGGGCATGCTTGTATTTTTGTGGGTGTCCCTGATGAACCTAGCTGGATGGTTCGGCAGAGGAGATTGGTCTCATTTCAATAGCGTCCATGGCGGCGATTTCATGTTCGGACTCCTCCGTTCCTGGAATCTCTGTGCCTCGCAGCGAACTGCCCGCGGTTTCCACTACGAACAGCATCGCCACTGCGCCCACGGCGCATGCGGCCATCATGAAATAGGCTGGGGTCAGCGGATTGCCCGTGATCCCGGTCAGCCAGGCATTGAGCCCCGGCGCCGTTCCACCGAAAAGTGAGGTGGAGACGTTGTAGGCAATGGCGAAGCCACCAAAACGTACGTGAGTGGGAAACATGGCTGGAAATGTTGCCGAGATCGTCGCCAGCTGCGGTACATAAAGCAAACCAAGTACGGCGAATCCCACCAGGGCTCCCAGCAGGCCCGTGGACATCAGCATGTACATGGGCACCACCATGACGAACAGGCCAATCAGGGACATCCACCACATAGGCTTGCGCCCGATGCGGTCGGAAAGTGAGCCGGCGAAGGGCAGAAATACCATCATGAACAGCATGCCGATTATTGGCACGAGCAGTGATTGAGCGGTGGACAGATTCAGTTCCGACTTGAAGTAGCTCGGCATGTAACTCAGCAGCGTGTAATTGACTACGTTCAGGGCCACGACCAATCCACCGAGGACAAGTAGTTGTCGCCAATAATTGGTAATCAGGTGTTTCAGCTCGGTTCCGGCCTTGCGCTCGACCTCGTCTTCTTCCTCGACTTCCCGAAAAACAGGGGTGTCCTCCATTTTCGAGCGCAGGTAGAGACCGATCAGCCCCAGTGGTGCAGCTATCAGAAATGGCAGGCGCCAACCCCATTCGTGCATCGCCTCGTCGCCGAGACCGAGAGAAAACATGAGCATCAACAATGCGCCAGCGGAAAAGCCGGCCAGCGTGCCGAACTCAAGAAAACTGCCGCAAAAGCCACGTATTGCGTCGGGCGAGTACTCGGCCATGAATGTCGCAGCACCGCCATATTCGCCGCCCGTCGAGAAGCCCTGCACCATACGCAACAGGATCAGCAGCGCAGGTGCCCAGAGTCCGATGGTGTCATAGGACGGCACCAGGCCGACACAGAAGGTGGCACCCGACATCAGCAGAATGGTGATTGCCAGCACCGACTTGCGCCCCAGCCTGTCGCCCAGCGGGCCCCAGAACAAGCCCCCCAGCGGTCGCACGAGAAAGGAAATGGCAAAGGTTGCCAGCGCGAAGAGGGTCGCTTCGGCGGCTTCACCAGGAAACAGCGCGGTGGAGATGTAGGTCACGCCGTAGGCGTACATCCCATAATCAAACCATTCCGTTGCATTGCCTATGGCCGAGGCGGTGATCGCGCGCTTGAGAACGTTGGGGGGAACAGCATCGGTGGAGCCTGGTGGAATCTCGTCTCCGACCAGGTGCGACTTCGTTTTGGACTGCATCCATCCTCCTTGAAGTGAACCGAAAGTAACTGTTGCGCTACTCAGGAGTTAGGTTGCGGCTGCCAACACAAGGACACCCACAGCCTTGACAATGCCATAACCCTCTGCCACTGTAAACCCGACCTGACGAACGTTCACGGAGGAACCATGACCAGGCCAAGGAAAGAGCTGATTTCTCTGGAAGATACCCCTTATTACCACTGCGTCTCTCGTTGCGTGAGAGGCGCTTTTTTGTGCGGCTCCGGAGAAAACTATGATTTCGAACACCGTCGCGGCTGGATCGTGCAGCGTATCAAGCGGCTGGCTGCGGTGTTTGCCATTGACGTGGCCGCTTACGCCGTCATGTCCAATCACTATCATCTGGTGTTGCGGATCGACTCTGAGCTTTGTCAAAAACTGGGTAGAGATCAGGTGATCCAGCGCTGGCGTCGATTGTTTGCGGGTCCTGCGCTGATCCAGGCTTATGCTTCGGGTCGTGCGTTATCGGCCCCGGAATTGGCCGTGGTGGATGAGATCGTCGAAACCTGGCGGCAGCGTCTGGGAGACATCAGCTGGTTCATGCGTTGCCTGAATGAGCACATCGCGCGCCTGGCGAATCGGGAAGATGGCTGCACCGGACGGTTCTGGGAGGGCCGTTTCAAAAGCCAGGCGTTGTTGGACGACCGCGCTCTGATCAGCTGCATGGCCTATGTCGACCTCAATCCCATACGAGCTGGGATTGCGAGCTGCCCTGAGGGCTCTGATTACACCAGCCTGCAGGAACGGTTGGGTATTGCGCCAGAAGCCCATTCCATGATGCCCCCCGATCCCGGGTCTGATCGAGTAGATGTCAGAAACGCTCCGATTGCCGCGCTCGACCTTCTACCTTTTGTCGATCAGGGGGGTGGTCAGCAACCTTGTATTCCATTTGATTTTCTTGATTACATTCAGTTGGTGGACTGGACAGGCCGCGCCCTTCGGGACGATAGGCGCGCTGCAATCGATTCTGAACTCCCGGATATTCTTTCGCGTTTGCGCATTGCTCCGGGGGTTTGGCTGGGCACTTGCTGTCATGTCGAAGAGCGTTTCGGTCGTGCGATGGGGTCTGTCAGCAAAATCAACGCATTATGTGAACGGATCGGGCAGCGTTGGATACAAGGTGTCAGCCATTGTCGAGAGCTTTACTCGCAGCGACTTACATAGTGGCCATTCGGCGTGGCATCTTCGTCGCGTTGAAAGGTCGCGCCCAGTTATGAGCCTTGAGGCGACTCGGCGGCCCCTTCTCTCCCCGCTGGAATTTTGAACCGTAGATACGGATATCAGCTGATTCACTGGGCACTTTCGTTGCGTGGATGTCCTCAGAATGATTTTTTCAATCAGTGGGTGTCCTATAATTCTGCTTTTTCAGCAATGTGGCAGGATTTTATGGGTGAGGAAATTCGGATCGGCATCGTTGGCTATGGCAATCTGGGGCGCGGCGTAGAGGCTGCTATCGCAAAAAATCCAGACATGAAGTTGGTGGGAATCTTCACTCGCCGCGCGCCCGAGACTTTGACGCCTGTTTTCCCGCAGACGCCGGTATATACCATGTCATGGCTTGCCGAGTTCCAGGACGGCATCGACGTTTTGATACTCTGTGGCGGTTCGAAGGACGACCTGCCACAGCAGGGACCGAAGCTGGCGGCGTTGTTCAATACCGTTGACAGCTTCGATACTCACGCCCGCATTCCAGATTACTTCGAAGCGATGGATGCCCCGGCCCGATTCAATGGCAACACCGCGCTGATTTCCATGGGGTGGGATCCGGGCATGTTCTCCATCAATCGGCTGTATGGCGAAGCTTTGCTACCCGATGGAGCTACTTACACTTTTTGGGGAAAAGGGCTCAGTCAAGGGCATTCGGACGCAGTTCGGCGGGTGCCAGGCGTGAAGACGGGTGTGCAATACACCATCCCTTCGCAACAGGCCATCGAGCAGGTACGCAGTGGCGCGCGGCCGGAATTGAGCACTCGACAAAAGCATGTGCGCGAATGCTACGTGGTATTGGCGGTGGGCGCCGACGCGGATGCTGTAAAACAGGCTATCGTAACCATGCCCGATTATTTCGCCGACTACGACACGCAGGTGCATTTCATCGATGAGGAGACATTGCAGCGCGAACACAGTCGAATGCCTCACGGTGGCTTTGTCATCCGCAGCGGCAATACCAGTGACACCAACTCCCAGGTGGTTGAATATTCGCTGCAATTGCAGAGCAATCCGGAGTTCACCGCCAGCATTCTTGTAGCTTATGCGCGCGCGGCCTACCGTTTGAATAAACAAGGTCAGTTCGGCGCCAAGACAGCCTTCGATGTCGCGCCAGGGCTGCTTTCCATCAAGTCTCCGGCCCAACTGCGTAAAGAGCTTCTGTAGATCGGGTTGGGCTGATGCCAATGAAATCGATGGCTGTTCTGAAATCGAGGTGCAATTTGTGGGTGTCCTATAGTTGACGGAAGCACTTTCGCCGGAATTGGCCTACCAGCGTGCGGTGGCGCAAGATGGCTTTGTGCCGGATGAGGCGCAGCAACGTGCGCTACAGGCTTTGCAAAGTTGTTATCAGGCGCTCCATGGTGACGCCTCGGCTTCAGCTCGGGGTGTTTATCTCTGGGGGCCGGTGGGGCGGGGCAAAACCTGGCTGATGGATTGCTTTTACGATGGTCTGCGGGTTCCTGCTCGGCGCCAGCATTTTCATCACTTCATGCAATGGGTTCATCGCCGCTTGTTTGCGTTGACGGGCACAGCGAATCCTCTACAGATATTGGCGCAAGAGCTGGCCAGTGAAGTACGGGTGCTGTGCTTTGACGAGCTGTTTGTCGCAGATATCGCCGATGCCATGCTGCTGGGGCGACTGTTTCAGATGATGTTCGAGGCCGGCGTAGTGATGGTGGCGACCTCGAATCAGGCTCCCGATCACCTGTATGCCGAGGGTTTCAACCGCGAGCGTTTTCTTCCGGCAATTGCGACCTTGAAGCAGCATATGATTGTGGTGGCTGTAGACGGAGGCCGCGACTACCGTCTCCGCCCCGGACAACCGCACCAGCGCTATTGGGTGCGGGAGCCATCGCAGCCGAGCGCTCTCGCCGGGATATTCAGGCAACTGACAGGTGATGCTCTCGAGAGTGACGAACCTTTATTGCTCGGTGGGCGCGTGGCGAAGGCACTCCGCCACAGTGCCGGTGCCGTCTGGTTCAGATTTGCCGATCTCTGTGAACGGCCTTTTTCCGTGGCGGATTTTATTGAGCTGTGCGACCGCTTTCCTGCCGTTTTGCTCGGGGATGTTCCTCGATTGGACGGCAACGAGCGCCCAGCACGCATAGCTCGAGGCACAGAAGATGCCGCGGAACGCGTGGTGACGGGAGACCGTGATCTGCCTCCGCTCTCGCGCCATGACGACAGCGTGCGTCGTTTCATAGCGCTTGTGGATGAGTGTTACGATCGCGGTGTACCTTTGTACATCGAAGCCGCGGTGTCGATGCACGCCCTGTACCCGGCTGGTTACCTCTCTTTCCCGTTCCGCCGCACACTGAGTAGATTGCAGGAGATGCAGTTGGAGCGCTTCCCTTGTGGCAGATAAACCCGCAATTCGAAAATGTGGGTGTCCTAAATTGTGTCCCGAATTGTGATTCAAGAAAGTGTGGCTGTCCCAAATTGGGGTTGTCCAAAGTGTGGGTGTCCTAAATTGGGGTTCCACATGTCGGGGTGGCGAGCCGAGGGTCGTTCTACGTTGGGCAGTGTGCGATTCGGACATCGATGCGGCGCTGGCGGATTATCAGGCTGACAACGCTATCGCCATCGGTGCGGTGGCGTATGAGAGTCTCGAATTGCTGAATGTGCGGTGAGCTTTTTGGTTTACAGTTCGCAGCTGGCAGTTTTCAGAGGCTGCCGGACCGCTGTTAACTGCAAACTGTGAACTGACAACTCAAACAAATAAAACCCCGGCATTGCCGGGGTTTTATTTGTACGTCAACCCATCAAAAAACCATCCACTTCCCGTGCCGCGCGACGGCCTTCGTCGATGGCCCATACCACCAGTGACTGGCCGCGGCGGCAGTCGCCGGCTGCGAACACGCCCGGGACGTTGGTGGCGAACTTGTCGTAGGCGGCCCTGTAGTTGGAGCGCTCGTCGGTTTCCACGCCCAGGGCGCTGTTGACGTATTGTTCGGGGCCGAGAAAGCCCATGGACAGCAGCACCAGATCCGCGTCCCACACCCGCTCCGAGTCTGGCACTTCCGCCATGGTCATGCCTTGCCATTCCACGTTGACGGTGCGGATACCTTTGACGTTGCCATTGCCGTCGTCGATGAAGCCCTTGCTCAGCAGGCAGTATTCGCGAGGATCCTTGCCGAAGGCGTGGGCGGATTCCGCGTGGCCGTAATCGACGCGGAAAATCCGCGGCCACAGGGGCCAGGGGTTGCTGGTTGCGCGATCTTCGGGTGGTTGGGGCATCAATTCGAAGTTGACGATGTTCTTCGCGCCGTGGCGGATGGACGTGCCGATACAGTCGGTACCAGTGTCGCCGCCGCCGATGACGATGACGTTCTTGCCTTTGGCAGAAATGTAGCTGCCATCCTCGAGATTGGAGTCCAGCAGACTCTTGGTGTTGGCCTTGAGGAATTCCATGGCGAGGTGGATGCCGTTGAGCTGGCGGTTTTCGATGGGCAGGTCGCGGCCGTTGGTGGCGCCGGTACAGAGCAGGATGGCATCGTTGTTGGTGCGCAGTTCCTCGACGCTGACAGCGTCCGCTCCACTGCCACCGACGTCGCTGCCGGTGATGAAGGTGATACCTTCCGCTTCCAGCAGATCGATGCGGCGCTGTACCACGTCCTTGCCGAGTTTCATGTTGGGAATGCCATACATGAGCAGGCCGCCGATGCGGTCGGCGCGCTCATGGACGGTAACGCTGTGGCCTGCGCGATTGAGCTGCGCAGCGGCGGCAAGGCCCGAGGGGCCGGAGCCGACCACGGCAATGCGCTTGCCGGTACGCTTTTGCGGCGGACGGGGAACGACCCAGCCCTCTGCAAATCCGCGCTCGATGATGGCGTATTCGATGTTCTTGATGGTCACGGCCTTGTCGACGTGGCCGAGCACACAGGAGCCTTCGCAAGGGGCAGGGCACACCCGACCGGTGAACTCCGGGAAGTTGTTGGTCTGGTGCAGGCGATCGAGAGCCTCGCGCCAGCGACCGTTGTAGATCAGGTCGTTCCATTCCGGAATGCGGTTGGCGACGGGGCAGCCGTCGCCGGATTGACAGAATGGAATGCCGCAGTCCATGCAGCGGGAGGCCTGGACGCGCAGCTTGGGCACGTCCACGGGGGTATAGAGTTCCGCATAATCCAGTATGCGCAGGTCGACGTCACGATAGCTCGCGGCTTCGCGCGAAAACTCTTTGAATCCGGTTGGTTTTCCCATGTACTTTCTCCTTCCGGTCTTACACGGCAATGGCAGTGTGCCTGCCATTGGCGGTATCTGTCTGTGAGGCAAGGGCGGTGAGCGCGCCTTCGGCTTTGAGCTTGCGCTCCTGCAGCACACGCTTGTAGTCGCTGGGCATGATCTTGACGAAGCGCTCGACATAGGTGTTCCAGTCGCTGAGCACGCGCTCTGCGACGGTGGAGCCGGTCAAGAGTCGATGCTTCTCGATCAGTGTCCTCAACTCGGTCAAGTCGTCGTCGCTTTCCACCGCGTCGAGCTCGACCATGTCGGTGTTGCAGTTGTGCCGGAAGTTGCCTTCTTCATCGAGCACGTAGGCGATGCCGCCGCTCATGCCGGCAGCGAAGTTGCGGCCAGTGCTGCCGAGCACCACCACGCGCCCGCCGGTCATGTATTCGCAGCCGTGGTCGCCAATGCCTTCCACCACGGCCGTGGCGCCGGAGTTGCGCACGCAGAAGCGTTCGGCGGCGACGCCGCGGAAGAAAGCCTCGCCACTGGTGGCGCCGTACATGATCACGTTGCCGACCAGGATGTTTTCCTCGGCGGCGAAGCTGCTGACCTTGGGCGGATAGACGATGATGCGGCCGCCCGACAGGCCCTTGCCGACGAAGTCGTTGGCGTCGCCTTCCACTTCGATGGTCACGCCCTGTGCCAGAAACGCGCCCAGGCTTTGGCCCGCCGAGCCGTTGAGCTTGATGTGCACGGTGTCGGCGGGCAGCCCCTCGGGGCCCCATTTTTTGGCGATTTCATGGGACAGCATGGTGCCGATCACCCGGTTGATGTTGACCACCGGCAGCTCGATGCGCACCTTGTCGCCGCGCTCGAGAGCCGGCTGCGCCTGGCGGATGATCTCGTTGTCGAGGGCGAGCTCCAGGGCGTGGTCCTGGGCGATGGTCTGGTAGGTGCCCACATCCGGGTTGGCCTTCGAGGCAGGCGTCAGCAAGCGCGCCAGGTCGATACCGCTGGCCTTCCAGTGATCGATGGCGGCGTCCATTTCCAGCACATCACTGCGTCCAATCATGTCGTTGATGGTGCGAAAGCCCAGCTCGGCCATGATTTCGCGCAGATCCTCGGCGAGCATGAAGAAATAGTTGATCACGTTCTCGGGCTTGCCGCTGAATTTCTTGCGCAGCTCCGGGTCCTGCGTGGCGACACCCACCGGACAGGTGTTGAGATGGCATTTGCGCATCATGATGCAGCCGAGCGTCACCAGCGGCGCGGTGGCAAAGCCGAA
This sequence comes from uncultured Porticoccaceae bacterium, assembly GCA_964469165.1. Classification (GTDB taxonomy): domain Bacteria; phylum Pseudomonadota; class Gammaproteobacteria; order Pseudomonadales; family Porticoccaceae; genus CAYXXZ01. Next base: position 27,166 of record CAYXXZ010000021.1, on the reverse strand, counting down.
CTCCTCGGCGCCGAGCAGCGCGGCGATGGCGACGTCGCGGCCGGTCTTGAGCTGGCCGTCCGTCTGCAATACCACCCGCGAGCGCAGGTTGTTCAACACCAGGGTCTGGTGGGTTTCGGTGATGCCGAGCTCCCAGGGCAGGCCTGCGTGCTTGATGGAGGTGAGCGGCGAAGCGCCGGTGCCGCCGTCGTGGCCGGCGATGACGATGTGATCCGCCTTGGCCTTGGTGACACCGGCGGCAATGGTGCCGACACCCATTTCCGCAACCAGCTTGACGCTGATACGCGCCTGCCGGTTGGCGTTCTTGAGGTCGTGGATGAGCTGCGCCATGTCCTCGATGGAGTAGATGTCGTGGTGGGGCGGTGGGCTGATCAGGCCCACGCCCGGCGTGGAATGGCGCAGCCTGGCGATGTAGTCGTCGACCTTGCCGCCCGGCAGCTCGCCGCCCTCGCCGGGCTTGGCGCCCTGGGAGATCTTGATCTGGATCTCGTCGGCATTGGCCAGGTAATGGGCGGTGACGCCGAAGCGCCCGGAGGCCACCTGTTTGATGGCGGAGCGTTTGGAGTCGCCGTTGGGCAGACGCTCGAAGCGCTTGGCATCCTCGCCGCCCTCGCCGGTGTTGGATTTGCCACCGATGCGGTTCATGGCCAGCGCCAGCGATTCATGGGCTTCGGGCGAGATGGAGCCGAAACTCATGGCGCCGGTGCAGAAGCGTTTGACGATGTCCTTGGCAGATTCGACTTCGTCCAGCGGGATGGGGCCGCCATTGACGCCTTCTTTGAAGGTCATCAGGCCGCGCAGGGTGCAGCCGCGGGTCGCCTCTTCGTTGGAGGCTTTAGCAAAGCGTTTGTAGGCATCCAGGTTGTTGGTGGCGGAGGCCTGCTGAAGTGCGGAGATCGTCGTCGGATTCCACATGTGCCTTTCGCCGTTGGCGCGCCAATGGACTTCGCCGGGATTGGGGAGCACCTGCAGCGGAATGGTGTTGCGGCCGTAAGCGAGCTCGTGACGGCGCAGCGACTCCTCGGCAAGAATGTCGAAACCCACGCCCTGAACGCGGCTGGGGGTGCCGATGAAGCATTCCTGGATGACTTCGTCGGCGATGCCGACCGCCTCGAAGATTTGCGCGCCCTTGTAGGATTGGACCGTCGAGATGCCCATCTTGGCCATGACCTTGAGAATACCCTTGGCCACGGCTTTTCTGTAGGCGTAGACGATTTTGTCATCGCAGTCCAGATCGCCGCCATTCAACAGGCCGTCGCGGCGCGCCTGCCACAGGGCTTCGAAAGCCAGATACGGATTGATGGCGTCGGCACCGTAGCCGATGAGCATGCAGTGGTGATGCACCTCGCGCGCTTCGCCGGTTTCCACCACGATGCCGATCCTGGTGCGTTCCTCGGTTTTCACCAGGTGGTGGTGGACGCTGGCGGTGGCCAGCAGCGCGCTGATGGGGACGCGATCATCGCCGACATTGCGGTCCGAGAGAATGATCAGGCTGTTGCCGTCGCGGATCGCCTGGCTCGCCTCGTCACGCAGGCGCGCGAGTGCCTGCCGGAGGCCCGCGGTGCCGTCGGCTTTGCTGAAGGTGATATCGAGAACCCGTGATTTCCAGCCGCGGTGGTCGATATGGCGCAGTGCCGCCATTTCCTCGTTGCAAAGAATGGGGTGGGGCACGCGCAGGCGATGGGCGTTTTCCTCGACGCTTTGCAGCAGGTTGCCCTCGGGGCCGATGTAGCACTCCAGGGACATGACCACTTCCTCGCGGATGGAGTCGATGGCCGGGTTGGTAACCTGGGCGAAGAGTTGCTTGAAGTAGTCGTAGATCATCCGTGGATGATCGGAAAGACAGGCCAGCGCGCTGTCGTTGCCCATGGACATGACCGGGTCGCGCAGTTCGCGCACCAGCGGCAACAGCATGAACTGCATGGTCTCGTTGGTGTAGCCGAAGGCGCGCATGCGGTCGAGTAGTGTTTCGGGATCGAAACCGTGGGGCTCGTTCTCGGTGTGCAGGTCGGCGAAATCGATGCGCTGGTCGTTCAACCACTGGCGGAAGGGGCGCGAGTTGGCGAATTCGCTCTTGAGCTCTTCGTCGCGGATCAGGCGGCCCTGTGCGAAGTCCAGCAGAAACATCTTGCCGGGCCGCAGGCGGCCCTTGGCCTTGACGTTCTTGGGATCGACGGGCACCACGCCCACTTCGGAGGCCATGATGACCTTGTCGTCGTGGGTGATGTAGTAGCGGCTGGGACGCAGGCCGTTGCGGTCGAGCACTGCGCCGATGTACTGGCCGTCGGTGAAGGCTATGGAGGCGGGGCCGTCCCAGGGTTCCATGATGGTGGAGTTGTACTCGTAGAACGCGCGCTTCTCGTCGGACATGTTGGCGTCGTTCTGCCAGGCTTCGGGAATCATCAGCATGATGGCTTCCTGAAGGGTTCGGCCGTTCATCAGCATGAATTCCAGCACATTGTCGAAATTGCCGGAATCCGAACAATCGGCTTCGACGATGGGGAAGAGTTTTGTCAGCTCATCGCCAAAGAGCTCGCTTTTTACCACACCTTCGCGGGCGTACATCCAGTTGATGTTGCCCTGGCGGGTGTTGATCTCGCCGTTGTGGCTCATGAAGCGGCACGGCTGGGCGCGATCCCAGGACGGAAAGGTGTTGGTGGAGAAGCGCGAGTGCACCATCGCCAGATGGGATTCAAAACGCGGGTCCGCCAGATCCGGATAGAATGGCATCAACTGGGCGGGGGTGAGCATGCCCTTGTAGACGATGACCTTCGAGGACAGCGTACAGATGTAGAACAAGTGCGCCTGGGGATGTGAGGACTCGTAGCGCAGTGTCCGGGTGGCCAGTTTGCGGATGATGTACAGCTGGCGCTCGAAGGCGTTGCCATCGACATCGTCGCTTGCGCCGATGAAGAGTTGCTCCATGTAGGGCCTGGCGGCCAGCGCGGAGGGGCCGACGTCGGCCTTGGCCGGATCGACTGGCAGGTCGCGCCAGCCAATCAGTTTCTGGCCCTGGGCGAAAATGATCTGGTTGATGGCTGCCTTGCAGCGCTCTCTTTCACCCATGTCGGTGGGGAGGAAAAGATTGCCGACGGCGTAGCGGCCCTTGGCGGGCAGGTCGGTGCCGAATTCGGATTTGACGACCTCGGCGAAGAATTTGTGGGGCAGGGCGGTGAGGATGCCGCAACCGTCACCGGTGTTGGCTTCGCAGCCGCAACCGCCGCGGTGGTCCATCATGCGCAGGGCGTGATCCGCGTCGACGACGATACTATGGCTGGGGCGGCCCTTCATGTCGGCCACGAAACCTACACCACAGCTCTCTTTTTCGTTCACCGGATCATACAGGCCGTAGATGGCTGGTATGTTCCGTGTGGTCAGATGGTCTGTGGTTTTCGCCATAAGTTTCTCCAGCTGTAGTCAACTCATCGTTTTTCGCTGATTCTCATGCTTCCCAGACGGGGCCACATAGGCAGAACACTGGTGTTGTGCAGCATTCCGCGATGTCTTGCTGGCCGCTCCGAACCCGTTTCACAGCGTCGGAGTGCCTGGAGAGGCGAGGGCTGCGTGTGCGGCAACCCCTTGCCAAATCAGCTTTTTGTTACCCTGATGAACACCTCGAATTTGGTGGTTTGGGAGTGGATGTTTGGGTCCGGTATTTTTCCGGGCGAAAAAAGTTACCAGATTCGGGAGCCCCTGTAATCCGGTTTTTTTCCAGAAGAGCAAGAAATTTTATGGAGCGGGGAGCCGTTTTGCGGGAAATGCGGGGCGGGAGAGAGGGGCCCTCCCGGAAGAGGAGGGCCCCGATGCGGTGTTACAGTGCCGCGAGGTTTATGCCGGCGGCGCCGGATTCGATCCATTGCTTGACGCGCTTGGCGTCTGCCGAGGGCGTGAACTTGCCGTTGGCCTGCAGGAAGACCATATAGGCGGGGCGGTTGCCGATGTTGGCCTGCATTACCAGGCAACGGCCAGCTTCATTGATGTAGCCGGTCTTGCTGACGGCGATTTGCAGAGGCCCTTGGTGTACCAGCGGATTGCTGTTGCGATACTGCAGGGTACCGGCATTGTTGACCTTGACGAACTCCGACTGATGGGTGCTGAACTTGCGAATCAAATCATACTTGCTTGCGGCAGCCACCATTTTTGCCAGATCCTGGGCTGTGGACACGTTGCGTGGGTTGAGACCACTGGAATCCGCGAAATGGGTATTGCTCATACCCAGTTCCTGCGCCTTGCGGTTCATCGCTGCGATGAAGGCCTTGCTGCCGCCCGGGTAGTGGCGCGCCAGAGCAGACGACGCGCGGTTTTCGGAGGACATCAACGCCAGGTGCAGCATCTCGCTGCGGGTCAGGGTCGCGCCCATCGGCAGGCGAGAGGATGTTTTCTTCAGGTGATCGATATCGTTTCTGTCCACCGTCAGCTTTTCGTTGAGGGGCAGCTTGGCGTCCAGTACGACCATCGCTGTCATCAGCTTGGTGATGGAGGCGATGGATCTGACCGCGGTGGTGTTTTTCTCATAGAGCGGCGTGCCGCTCTTGGCGTCGATGATCAGAACACTGCTGGATTGCAGCCCGGGATCCTTGATGCCCTTGGCGAGATAGGTATTGCCGCCGTTTGCCGGGGCCGGCGCGACGATGCCGGTATTGGCGGGAATGCGGATCTTTTGCCCGGGATGCAGGGCGGTGTTCTTGGAAATGCCGTTGTAGCGGCTCAGTGATGCGACGGAAATACGGTAGCGCTTGGAAATGTCCCACAGGGTGTCACCGCGCCGCACCGTATGGACGGTTGCCGCGGGTTGCTGAATGGCCGGTGCCGCATAGAGATTGGCCTTGCTGCTGGGAATGAACAATACCTGGCCGGGGTGGAGCATGTTGCCGCGCAGCTTGTTGTGGGCGCGCAGGGCATTCACGGACACCTTGTGGCGCGATGCGATGGTCGACAGCGAATCACCGCGTTTGACGCTGTAGCTTGTCACCTGGCTGCCAGCGCCGGCACCGCCTATTTCGCTGCTTTCCAGGGTGGGAATGCGCAGCTGCTGGCCCGGAATGATGCGGTTCGATGACAAACCGTTGTGGGCGAGGATTTCTGGCACGGTGGTATTGTATTTCAGTGCGATGGCATACAGGGTTTCGCCCCGCGCCACGCTGTGCGTGGCGTCCGCCAGCGCCAGGGTCGAAAACCCCGCTGCGAGCGCCACACAGGCTAATAGTTTTCTGATCATCATCGTGTTTGGCCGGGTTGTTCTGGCGTGAGACTCAATTCTTTGGCCTTTAGAGTAGTCTTTTTGATACTTTTGGCAAGCATTTTAATGCGAAAGGCCGAAGAAAATGCCTTTCAAGTCAAAGGCAAGTGAAATTTAACTAGAAATTGGCTGAATTTGTGGTCGAACTCTGGGCTGTAAGCTCTACGTTGACCTCTGGCAGACCCCGGTTTTCCAGTGTTTCTGCTTAAAGCTTACGGCTTGCAGCTTACTTGCCTCACGCACGGCTGTGGTCTTGAACCAGGGCCTGTTAACAGGCCCTAGCGCAGCGGCTTGGTGCGACCGGCAAGAAAATCGGGAAGCTGGTCGATGGGCACGTCGATGGCGTCCGCGTCGCGGCGGCCCTTGTATTCGATGGCACCATTTTCCAGGCCGCGATCACCAACCACGATGCGGTGGGGGATGCCGATCAGCTCGATATCGGCAAGCATCACACCCAGACGCGCCTTGTCCACGTCCATGTAGAGCACGTCGTAGCCCGCCTGACTGAGTTGCGTGTAGAGGGTTTCGCAGGCCTGTCTCACCGGATCGGACTTGTGGGGGTTGATCGGCACAAGGGCAATCTGGAATGGCGCGATCGCCTCGGGCCAGATAATGCCGTTTTCATCGTGGTTCTGCTCGATGGCTGCCGCCACCACGCGGCTGACACCGATACCGTAACAGCCCATGAGCATGGTCTGCTCGCGCCCGTCCTCGCTGAGCACGCGTGCCGCCATGGCTTCGCTGTATTTGGCGCCGAGCTGAAAAATGTGGCCCACTTCGATGCCGCGGCGGATGTCCAGCGTGCCCTTGCCGTCGGGACTGGGATCGCCCGCCACCACGTTGCGGATATCGGCGGTGCGCGGTTCGGGGCAGTCGCGCCGCCAGTTGACGCCTGTGAGGTGAAAGCCATCGCGATTTGCGCCGCATACGAAATCGGCGAGTGCCGCCGCGCTGTGGTCGACGATCATGGGAATGCCGAGATTCACGGGCCCGAGCGAGCCCGCCGAGCATTCCAGAGCCGCCTGGATATCCGCTTCCGCGGCGAATGTCAGCGGTGCGAGCACGCCATCGAGTTTTTCCGCCTTGATGTCGTTGAGCTCGTGATCGCCGCGCAGTACCAGGGCGACGAGGCCGCCTTCGAGGTCACTTTTCACGATCAGGGTTTTCACCGTGGCGGTCGCGCTGACACCGAGCTGTGCGCAGACTTCTTCGATGGTGCGTACGCCGGGAGTGGCGATCTCGGTCATCGCTGTCCCGGCTGATGGCCGGCTGGCCGCCGGGGGCAGGGCTTCGGCTTTTTCGATGTTGGCGGCGTAGTCGCTGTCGGAGGAGAACGCGATGTCGTCTTCGCCCGAATCGGCAAGGACGTGAAACTCATGGGAAAAGCTGCCGCCGATACTGCCGGTGTCCGCCAGCACCGGGCGGAAATTCAGGCCCAGGCGAGTAAAGATATTGCAGTAGGTTTTGTGCATCAGATCGTAGGTCTGCTGCAGGCTTTCCTGGGTCAAATGGAAGGAGTAGGCATCCTTCATGATGAATTCCCGCGCCCGCATGATGCCGAAGCGGGGACGTATTTCGTCGCGGAACTTGGTCTGGATCTGGTAGAAATTCGCGGGGAGCTGTTTGTAGCTGCGAATCTCATTGCGGATCAAATCGGTGATGACTTCCTCGTGGGTGGGGCCCAGGCAGAACTCCCGTTGATGACGATCGCTGATGCGCAGCAGTTCGGGGCCGTATTGTTCCCAGCGTCCCGACTCCACCCACAGATCGGCGGGCTGCACCACGGGCATCAAGACTTCCTGGGCGCCGGATTTATCCATTTCTTCGCGCACGATGGTTTCCACGCGGCGCAGCACCTTCAAGCCGAGTGGCAGCCAGGTGTAGAGCCCGGTGGCCAGCTTGCGGATCATGCCGGCGCGCAGCATCAGTTTGTGACTGATGACTTCGGCGTCAGCAGGCGATTCCTTTTGGGTGGCGATGAGATATTGGCTTGCGCGCATGGTCCCTCTTGGTATGGCGTTTTTTGGAATGGGTTTATTCTAAGAGCCCGCCGGGGAACTGGCAATCTTGCCCGTGTTCGCGGCCAGTGGTTTTTTGCGTGCAACCGGCAGCGTTGCGAGACACGATGAAGGAGATGGAAAGAATGTTTGAACTCGATGCAACCCTGGCGCGCGATTCTCTCGTGCTGGGCAGTTTTCCCCTGTGTCTGTTATTGAGCAGCAGGGACGGTAACTATCCCTGGTTCATTCTGGTGCCGCGCCGCGCGAGTATCAGGGAGGTGTTCGAGCTCTCCGCACTGGACCAGCAACAGCTGTTGCGCGAATCGGTGACCTTGAGCAGGGCCTTGCAGCAGGCTTATGGTGGCGACAAGCTCAACGTGGCCGCGCTCGGCAATATGGTGCCGCAGTTGCATGTGCACCACATCGTGCGTTACCGGGAGGATCCGGCGTGGCCAAAGCCGGTGTGGGGCGCGGTGCCTGCCCGGGAGGTGGCGGAGGATGTTTTGTGGGCGCGCGCAGAAGCTCTGCTCAAATGTTTGAGCGCCGATTTTGAGCGCGCCTGAGCTAAAAAGTGAAAACCCCGCACGGAGCGGGGTTTCTACAATCTCAGTTCGCCATATCCTTGAGCTTTTTCAGCGGAGAGACCTTTACGCTGATGCTCGCGGGGCGGGCTGCAAAGGTGGTTTCCTGGCCGGTGAAGGGGTTGATTCCCTTGCGGGCCTTGCGAGCCGGTTTTTTGACGGTCTTGATCTTGAACAGGCCGGGCAGTGTGAAATCACCCACGGCACGCTTCTTGATGTGGCGCTCGATGAGGTCGGACAGACCATCCAGAACCGCGGTGACATCCTTCTTGCTGAGGCTGGTGTCTTCGGCGAGCTGGTTGATGATCTGGGTTTTGGTGAAACGGTCGGTAATGGGGCTGAGCTTTTTGGCGGGCGCCGCGGCTTTGGGTGCTGCGGGCTTCTTCGCTTTTGCAGGCGTGGCTTTTGGTTTTGCTGCCGTGGCAGTGGCGCTTGCTTTTCTGGTGGCCATGGTATGGGTCCCTTTGCGTGTGTTGTTGATTCGAGTGCTCAAAGTGCGGCTTGTATCGGTTTCCTGTGGTTGACACCGGTTTCTTTCGTTGCCGTAAAGAGATCAGATCCTCCAGCGGAGTGAATACAACCTCAGCCGTCGCTATGTATAAAGCATCTTTTTCTTCATGGCAATAAATTACGCTATAAAAACAGTGATTTTCTTGCCAGACAGGCAATTTTTTGCCCAGCTTGGCACTTTGTCGCGCGGCTGGGGTGGGCCGGGGGCGCACTTCTAGCCTGAAAGGGTCTGGGGTATAATGCAGCGCTTTTTGTTTTGGCTCTTGAAATACGAGCCGCCAGCCTTTGATCTTTGTGAGGAAAACACCCTATGCCTATCTACGCCTATCAGTGCCAGGCCTGTGGTCAGGAGATTGAAGCCATTCAGAAAATCAGTGACGCGCCGTTGACGGAATGTGCCTCCTGCAAGGGTGCGTTGAAAAAGATGCTCACTGCGCCGGCCTTTCGCTTGAGTGGTTCTGGCTGGTACGAGACTGATTTCAAGAAAGACAACCGCAAGAACCTTGCCGGCGATCAGCCGTCTGCCTCCTCCAGCGACAGTTCCGGAGGCTGTGGCTCCGGTGCTTGCGCTGCCGCGGACTGACGAGCCGTTTCATCTATTCGTTTACAGACATCGGGAACTATTGAATGCGTACGAGCTATTGTGGCGATCTGCGGGCCGCCAATGTTGGGGATGAAGTTACCCTCTGCGGCTGGGCCGACAGGCGGCGGGATCACGGCGGCGTCATTTTTATCGATCTGCGCGACCGCGCGGGTATCGTCCAGGTCGTTTTCGACTCCGATTGCGGAGAGTATTTCGCTGTCGCCGACAGAATTCGTAGCGAGTACGTGCTGCAGGTCAAGGGGAAGGTAAGAGCGCGCACGCCAAATACCGTCAATCCCGCCATGGGAACCGGTGAGATCGAAGTGTACGTCTCTGAACTGACGATTCTCAACAGCGCCGAAACGCCGCCGTTCCAGCTCGACGAGCACATTCAGGTGGGCGAGGATGTGCGCCTGCGCTATCGCTACCTCGACCTGCGGCGTCGCAAGATGATGGACAATCTGCGTTTCCGTTCCGATGTCACGATCGCCATTCGCAATTTCCTGAGCGAGAGCGGCTTCCTCGAGATCGAGACGCCGATGCTGACACGCGCCACGCCCGAGGGCGCGCGGGACTACCTGGTGCCGAGCCGCACCCACGAAGGCAAGTTCTTTGCACTGCCGCAATCGCCCCAGCTGTTCAAGCAGCTGCTGATGGTGTCCGGCATGGATCGCTATTTCCAGATCGTGAAATGTTTTCGCGACGAGGATCTGCGCGCCGATCGCCAGCCGGAATTCACCCAGGTGGATATCGAGCTCTCGTTTACGGATGAGGCGGAGATCACCGGGATTTCCGAAGCACTGGTGCGCGAGCTGTTCCAGAAGACGCTGAATGTGGATCTCGGCGAGTTCCCGCGCATGCCCTACAGCGAGGCGATGGACAAGTACGGTTCCGACAAGCCGGATCTGCGCATTCCCCTGCAGTTGGTGGAAATCAAGGATTTGCTCACGGATGTGGAGTTCAAGGTATTTTCCGGTCCCGCCAACGACCCCAAGAGCCGCGTCGCGGCCATGCTGGTAAAGAATGGCAACGACCTGCTGTCCCGCAAACAGATCGATGCCTACACGCAGTTCGTCGCAATCTACGGCGCGAAGGGGCTCGCCTATATCAAGGTCAATGACGTCAACGATCTGGAAAACGGGCTGCAGTCGCCGATCATCAAGTTCCTGCCGGAGGCGACCCGCAAGGCCATTCTCGAGCGCCTCGGCGCGGAAACCGGCGACGTCATCTTCTTCGGCGCCGACAAGGCCAACATCGTCAACGATGCACTTGGTGCGCTGCGTTGCAAGCTGGGTGAGGATCTCGATCTGTACACCTGCGAGTGGGCGCCGCTGTGGGTCGTGGATTTCCCCATGTTCGAAGCCGACGACAAGGGCGGCTGGACGGCCATTCACCACCCGTTCACACGCCCCGCCTGCACGCCCGAGGAGTTGGCGAGCAACCCCGAGGGTGCGCTGTCGCGTGCCTACGACATGGTTCTCAACGGCACCGAGGTGGGCGGCGGTTCGCTGCGTATTCATTCGCCGGCGATGCAGCGCGAAGTGTTCAAGGTGTTGGGCATCGGCGACGAGGAAGCGCAGGAGAAATTCGGCTTTCTGCTCGATGCGCTCAAGTATGGCTGTCCCCCCCACGGTGGCCTGGCCTTCGGCCTCGACCGCCTGGTAATGCTCATGGTGGGCGCCGATTCCATCCGCGATGTCATCGCGTTTCCGAAAACCCAGTCTGCCAACTGCTTGCTGACGGATGCGCCTGGCGCAGTAAGCAACGAGCAGCTCAAGGAACTGCATATCCGTCTGCGGGAGAAAGTAGCCAAACAATGATTTGGCAGCGGAGGTAAGCAGTGGCTGGACACAGCAAATGGGCCAATATCAAACACCGCAAGGCGGCTCAGGACGCCCGGCGGGGCAAGATATTCACCAAGCTCATTCGCGAGATCGTGGTCGCCGCCCGTGAGGGCGGCGGCGTGCCGGAAGACAACCCGCGCCTGCGGGCGGTGATGGACAAGGCGCTCGCTGCCAACATGAAGCGCGACACCATCGACAAGGCCATCGCGCGCGGCACCGGCGCCGCAGACGGCGAGAATTACGAAGAGGTCACCTACGAAGGCTATGCCGCTGGCGGCGTTGCCGTGCTGGTCGAATGCATGACAGACAATCGCAATCGCACCGTATCCGAAGTGCGCCACGCATTCTCGCGGCGCGGCGGCAACCTGGGTACGGACGGCTCCGTGGCCTATCTCTTCACCAGGGCCGGACAGCTCTATTTTGCGCCGGGCAGCGACGAAGAGCAGATCATGGAGGTGGCCCTGGATGCCGGTGCCAGCGACGTCATCCAGCACGACGATGGCGCCATCGAAGTCATCACGCCCTGGGATGTTCTCGAGGCCGTGCGCGCTGCAATGACTGCAGCGGAACTTGCTCCCGAAAACGCCGAAGTCACCATGCTGGCGGAGACTACCGTTGCCCTCGAAGGTGACAGCGCGCAGAAACTGCTTGCGCTGGTGGATCAGCTCGAGGATCTCGACGACGTACAGAATGTCTATACCAACGCCGATATTTCTCCCGACCTGTTGCCGGATGCGGAGTGAGGGGCGCCGGGGCGCCACCCACTCATTCGCCGACCCTTTCCTCGAAGGAAACCAAAGATGACGTTTGATTCAAGGTCGTTCCGCGACACGCTCGGCGCTTTTGCCACCGGCGTCACTGTGATCACTGCGCGCAGTGAACGCGGCGACGACGTGGGCATCACGGTCAACAGTTTCAGCGCCGTGTCGCTGGAGCCACCGCTGGTGCTGTGGAGTCTGGGGCGGGATGCACAGAGCTTCGACAGCTTTGTCGCTGCCGAGCATTTCGTGATTCATGTGCTCGCGGAAGACCAGCAGGCGCTTTCCAACCACTTTGCCACCAAAAGCAACGACAAGTTTGCCGGCCTGGCGCTGGAGCGCGGCGACACAGGTATCGCGTTGTTGCAGGGCTGTGCCGCACGCTTCGACTGCAAAACCGCGTTCCGCTACGAAGGCGGCGACCATGTCATCATCGTTGGCGAGGTCTTTCATATCGAGAACACGGCACTGCCACCGCTGGTCTTTCATCGCGGCAGTTACTGTCGTTTGGTGAACGACTGTCGTTGAGCTATAAGCTGTAAGCTATAAGTTGAACTCTGGCAGAACGCCGCTCTTGCCGTGCGCCTGCTTAAAACTGACAGCTCAACCAACACAGTCCGAGCTACCACTGCGCAAAGCTGGCGGACAACCCAGAGGGATATACCGGTACGGATGTAGGAGCTTGCCTGCAAGCGACCGGGGTTACGGATTTGTTCGGGATGGTTGTGTCGCCTGCAGGCAGGCTCCTACAGGGTGCTTCTTTTGAAGAGATCAGCGTACAGCTTACGGCTTACCGCTCGACCAACCGCTATATAAAGCTGGCGGACAGCCCAGAGGGATATACCGGTACGGATGTAGGAGCTTGCCTGCAAGCGACCGGGGTTACGGATTTGTTCGGGATGGTTGTGTCGCCTGCAGGCAGGCTCCTACAGGGTGCTTCTTTTGAAGAGATCAGCGTACAGCTTACGGCTTACCGCTCGACCAACCGCTATATAAAGCTGGCGGACAGCCCAGAGGGATATACCGGTACGGATGTAGGAGCTTGCCTGCAAGCGACCGGGGTTGTGGATTTGTTCGGGATGGTTGTTGTCGCCTGCGGGCAGGTTCCTACAGGGTGCTTCTTTTGAAGAGATCAACTTACAGCTTACGGCTTATAGCTTTGTACGGAGCTATAAGCTGCCAAATACTCATGGTCGGCCCGTAACAACCCCTCAATTAACAACCCCTCAATCGCGGCAGCGAAGTTTTTCCTTGATCAAGGCGACGCGCTCTTCCGGGTGCAATTCCAGGTTGCCGAGACCTTCCACCAGTTCCAGGCGGGTTTTCAAACCGATGCCGTTGGCAATCTGCACGGCGAGTCCCGGGCGCGCGTTGAGCTCGAGAATCATGGGGCCGCGGTTTTCGTCCACGACAAAATCACAGCCGATGTAGCCGAGCCCCGTCATGTCGTAGCACTTGGCGGAGAGCAGGAGAATCTCATCCCAGTCGGGGATTTGCAGGTCGGAAAAATCCACGCCGGTGTCCGGGTGCTTGTCCACCAGATAGTCTTTCCGCACCGCGCGGATGGCGTGGCCATCGCAGATGTCGATACCGACGCCGACCGCGCCCTGGTGCAGGTTGGCCTTGCCGTCGGAACGGCGTGTGGGACAGCGCATCATGGCGAGGATCGGATAGCCCTTGAAGACGATGACGCGGATGTCGGGCAGGCCCTCGAAGCTGTAGTTGAGCAGATAGGGCAGCCCGCGCACCAGTGATTCGACCACTGCGGTGTCGGGCCTGCCGCCGAGACTGTAGACACCGCTGAGGATGTTGGAAATGTCGCGGCGGATTTCGGGCAAGGTGACGACCTTGCCGCTGGGCTTGAGAAAATTTTCGCCCTCGCGTCCGGATATGATGATGATGCCCTTGCCACCGCTGCCGCGCAGGGGCTTGATGGCAAAGCCGTCGAGAGGCGAGAGCAGGGCACCGAGATTTTTGAGATCGCCCGTGTAGCGGATGACGCCGTACAGTTCGGGTACGCGGATCCCGTACTTGCGCGCCGCTTCCTTGGTCTTGAGTTTGTCATCCACCAATGGAAAGAGATGGCGCGGGTTGTAGCGCGCAATATAGGCGACGTTTCTGGCGTTCATTCCGAGAACGCCCATCTTGCGCATTTTGGCGATGGTATCGAACATCACTTATCGATCAGGAAGCGGAAGCGTTTGAGTTCGGTGAGGCGATAACCGGTGTACTGGCCCAGCACCATGATGATACCCAGCTCGATGAGAAGGATCTCGGGGAAATTGTAGGTCAGGTGCTCGACGTAGCGATTGGTCATCACCAGATAGGCAATCACCGCCACGACCAGGCTGCCGGTGCCCTGGCGCAACACTTCCTTGGGGCCATCCTCTTCCCACACGATGGACATGCGCTCGATGGTCCAGGCGATGATGATCATCGGGAAGAACGTGATGGTCATCACCTGGTCGAGGCCCAGCTTGTAACTGAGAATACTGAAGCCGGCCATGAGGATCACCACGGTGATCACCACTGCCGCGAGCCTCGCCACCATGAGCAGGTCGAGTTTGCTCAGATAGGAGCGGATCCACAGGCCGACGCCCACCAGCGTCACCAGGATGGCGATGCCGGGCAACAGCTGAGTTTGAATGAAGGCGAGGGCGATCAGTACCGGCATGAAGGTGCCCGACGTCTTGAGGCCCACGAGAACCCGGAAGATCACCACCACCAGGGCGCCGATGGGCACCAGCAACAGCATTTTGAAGATGGTTTGCTTGTCGATCGGCAGGCTGTAGATATTGAAATCGATCAGCGCCACACTCTCGCTTTGCAGCTCCTGCAGCGCCACGGCCTTGGCGGAAATGTCGTTGCTCAATACCGAGAAGCGCACCTGTGAATTGTAGCCGCCGATGACATCGAGCATGGAGCGGCCGCCCCGTTGCCACATATAGAAGTTCTTGGGGATGCCTTCGGTGGCGGTGATGGGGTTGAAGATGACCCAGCGCTCGCCGCCGTAGACTTCGATGAGCTCCTCGGGGCGCTGGTTGTAAAGGCGGTTTTCCAGGTAGATGCCGCGGATCATGCGCGCTGGAATGCCGGCTTCCGCCAGCAACTGGATCGCCAACTGGGCGCGGCTTGGATCTTCGCTGGCGGCAAACAGGAGCTGGGCGTCCTGCGCCATGTGCTGATCGGTCAGCATCTGCAGAAGTTGCTGCGCGAAGCTGAGGTCGTCGGCGGACAGGCGCCGCGCGCTTTCGATCAGGCTGAGCGCGGCGACCCGCTCCACAGGCGTCCACACTGGCGGGGTGGGGGCCTCGGGGGGCTCGACCGGGTTGGCCTGCTCATCGAGGTGCTGGGTCACTTCCAGTTTGTAGTACAGGGTTTGCGGTCCGCGCGCTTCCTGGCGGGTCCAGAGTGCGCGGCGCAGTGTCTCCTCCTGAATGCTGAAACCGTAACCCGCGGAGGCGAACACTTCATCCAGCACGCGGTACTGTTGCTGGTCTTCGGGCAATGCGAGATCGACCTTGACCGGGCCGCCCCTGGCGTTGAACGTGAGTTTCGCCTCGACGCTCCACACCTGGCGCTTCTCGTCCGGCAGAAGAGGGAAATGCAGAAAATGCGCCTTGTAGGCGGTGAGACACAGTCCCGCCACGGCGAAGAGGATTGCAAAAAGATAAACCTGCCCCTTGGGTGACATACTCAGCCTTCAGCCTGTGCCTGGGTGGGAGTTTGCGGAAGAGTTTCCATGTATCCGGAGCGCCCGTCAGCTATTTGGCGATGAATTCCTGGCTGACGTCCACCACGGCGTTGTTGCGCAGGAAATCCCGACCGATGAGAACGGGGTATTCCATTGCCGAACGATCATTCAGGGAAAACTCGATCATGTCGCTGAATGAACCGAGCGTCATGCGCATCATGACCTTGACGCGCCGTTCGGCTTCGTCCTGGGTCACCTGGCGCACCATGACGCGGCGAACGACTTCCCGCTCCATGGTGACCGGTTCTTCCTTCTTGCCCATGTCGAGCTCGAACTTCACCCAGCGTTTGCCGTCGCGTTCGAAGGTGACGATGTTGGTGGCGTGTATGGACGAACCCTCGGCACCGGAATCGATACGCGCGGTATAGGTGACACCGGGGGGATCGAGGCGAATATGCTCCAGTTGCCCGACCAGCATTTTGCCGTCCACTTTCGCCGCAGGGCACACGGGGCAGGGCTTTGGCTTCGGCGGCGGCGGACAGGTCGGGACCGGCACGGGCTCGGGTTCGGGACACACCGGCGCGGGCGGCTCCTCTGGCAGCACCACCTCTGGCGCTGTCTGCGGCGGGAGCTCCGAAGCCTGCTCGACGGCTGGCGTAGCGGGCGCTTCGCTTTGTTGGGGAGTGCTTTCGCAGGCTGCCAGCAACAGCGATGCTGCCATGAGGCAGATCAATGCGTGCAAGCGGCTCGGTGGTTTGGATTCCCCTGGTCTCATGGCCTTTTTCTTGACTGGTAGCGTGTGACGTTGACGTTGCGCAAAATCATCCGATGACAATGATTTAGGGCGGTTTTGCGCGGATAATGATAATGTCTCGCGGCGCACATTGAAAGAAACTCTTGTGATCCGTTCTCAAAAAGGCCGTGCAAGCCTCGATTCAGTGTAAATACCAGTGGATGCGACCATGATTTTGCCCTCCCCGAGCGTGCCCCCAGCCGCTATTTTTGATCTCGATTTTCCCCGCTGTCTGGGCGCTCCCGTCAATCATGCCGGCTTCAGGGTTGAACCCGAAGATTTCGTCGTCGACGAGGATCTGGGCTTTGCCGCGGATGGCGAGGGCGAGCATCTGTTGCTGCAAATCCGCAAGCGCGACCAGAACACGCGCTGGATCGCGGCCCTGCTGGCGGAACATTTTGCCGTGTCTGATGCTGCCGTAGGCTACTGTGGTCTCAAGGACCGGCGCGCCGTCACCTGTCAGTGGTTCAGTGTCCATCTGCCGGGAAAGACCATGCCCGCGCTGCCGGAGCTTGAGGGCGCCGAGATCCTCGCCGCTGCTCGCCACGGCAAAAAACTGCGCCCCGGAATGCACCACCGCAACCGCTTCGCCATTGTGTTGCGGGACCTGAGCGGCGCGCGGGACGAGCTGGACGCACGGCTGGCGGCCGTGGCCCGCGATGGCGTACCCAATTATGTCGGGGAGCAGCGCTTCGGTATCGACGGCAACAACCTGCGTGAAGTCGACAGGATCGTCTCTCATCCGCGGCCGCGCTTTCGCGGTCGGCGCGGCGGGCTCTATTTGTCAGCCGCCCGCTCATGGCTTTTCAATCTGGTGCTGGCCGAGAGAGTGCGCGAGGGTACCTGGCGCAACGCGACGGTCGTCGATGGGCCGCTGTGGGGTCGGGGCCGGCCCTCGACGACGCCGGAGGTGGCACAGGAGGAGCTGCGGGTTCTCGCGCCCTGGCAGCCCTGGTGCCTGGCGCTGGAACACAGTGGTTTGCGCCAGGAGCGCCGGGCGCTGGTATTGCGTCCCGAGGATTTTCGCTGGCGCTGGCAGGAGAATGATCTTGCCCTGTGGTTCGAGCTGGCGCCCGGGTGTTACGCGACCTCGGTTTTGCGGGAGCTGGCTTTACTGGATGTGCCACGGGAACCGGCCGCTGGGGGCGACGACGCACCATCGTCCGTGCCGGGTTAACGATCGCGAAGCATATGGTATAGTAGCTCGCATTGACGTAAGGCCCCGGGCCCATGCACAAAATACAGAACAGATGGTTGAGGAGAGCGGGTGAGTTCCGTTGATTTCAGCGGTATCGGGATGACATCGCAGCGCACGCACGAGCGTTTGCTGCAAAGCTTGCGCGAGCAAGGCATCCACAATGAGCGGGTGCTCGATGCCATGCGCAAGGTGCCCCGCCATATTTTCCTCGATGAAGCCCTGGCTCACCGGGCCTACGAAAACACAGCGCTACCCATCGGTTATTCCCAGACCATCTCCCAACCCTATACCGTTGCGCTGATGACCCAGCTGCTGCTGGCCTACGGGCCGCGCCACAAGGTGCTGGAGATCGGCACCGGTTCGGGATACCAGGCGGCGATCCTCGCCAATCTCGTGGACAAGGTCTATACGGTGGAAAGAATCAAACCCCTGCTTGTCAAGGCGCGTGAGCGCTTTCGGGCGCTGGGTTTGCGCAACATCATCAGCGGTCATTCGGATGGCGGTGAAGGCTGGGGCCAGTACGCGCCCTACGACGCCATTCTCAGTACCGCAGCACCCCAGAAAGTGCCGGAAGAGTTGCTCCACCAACTGGCGCCCGACGGCATTCTGGTGATTCCTGTCGGAAATGAATCCGATCAGGAATTGCGCACCATCCAGCGCATGGGCGACACCAGCAACTTTGAAGAAGAAGTGATCACCAAAGTGAGGTTTGTGCCGCTGCTCGGCGGCATACAGCGGTAGCATGGCGTCATCTGTCAGGGGTTCAGTGCGGTTCGGTATGCGCGGAAAGCGCGGGGTCTCTATGTGGTTCGGCGCAGCCTTGGTCGCGGTTGCCGCCATCGCTCAGGCCGCTCCGGCGCCGGTGCACGAGCGGCCGCAGCCGCCGACCCGCAAGATTCTCACCCATCTGGTGTCTTCCGGAGAAACCCTGTACGTCATCGCCTGGCGCTATGAGCTGGATTTTCAGAGCCTTGCCGACGCCAATGGCCTGCAGCCGCCCTATGAGCTGAGACCGGGACAGCGCTTGTCGCTGGATGTCGAACGACCATCTACCTCGTCGACGCGCCAGGTCGCCAGTGCTCCGGCGCAAGCCGCTCCGCAGACCGCGGGCGGAGGCGTCACCACCTTCGCCGTGGAGGGCTCCCCGGCGCTTGAGACCGGCAGCGGGCTGACAGTCACCGAGGGGGTGTCGCAAGCTCCAGCCGAGCCTCACACAGAGCCGGTGTGGACCGATGATGAAGAAGCCACGGCCATGGCGATATTCTCTCCCCAGCTCGAGGAACCGCCGCCGCGCGCCACCACGGAGCCGACGGTGTCGCCGCCTCTTGCGCCGGCAAGTGAGTGGCTGTGGCCCTTGCGGGGAAGGGTCGAGAAAGAATACGATGCCGCGAAGGTTCAAAAGGGCATCAACATCTATCCCGAACCCGGTGCGGCCGTCCACGCTGCTGCACCCGGAGTCGTGGTGTATGCTGGCAACGGGCTGCGCGGTTACGGCAACCTGTTGATCATAAAACACAGCGATAAGCACCTGAGTGCTTACGCCCATAACAAGACTCTGCTGGTCGATGAGAGTCAGAGTGTCAGTCAGGGACAAAAAATCGCCGAAGTTGGTACGAACGCGAATAGCCGCCTTTATTTCGAAATCCGTGAAAATGGCAAACCCGTGGATCCTTTGGAATTATTGCCGAAACAATAGCGGTTCATTGGCTGGTCGTGCTAAAGTCATGCGTTCGTGAAAACGACGGAAGCGGATAAATAAAAGGCCAGGAAACGTGTTATGGCGGACGATGAGATCCCTGACAGTGGTATTAGCGATATCGAGGACGTTGAAGAAAATAACGAGACGGTCGATGATCTCGACGATGCGTCCCCTCAAGAAGAAGTCATAGAAGATATTCCCCGCAATTTCGACACGGCAGAAATCGACGCCACCAATATTTATCTTCGCGAGATAGGCTATGCGCCGTTGCTGACCGCGGAGGAAGAGGTGTTCTACGGGCGCCTCGTGCAAAAGGGTGACGAAGCCGCTCGCAAGAAGATGATCGAGAGCAACCTGCGTCTGGTGGTGAAGATTTCCCGGCGTTACGCAAATCGCGGCCTGGCGCTGCTCGATGTGATCGAGGAGGGCAATCTGGGCTTGATGCGTGCCGTGGAAAAATTCAATCCCGAGCTCGGGTTTCGTTTTTCCACCTATGCCACCTGGTGGATCAAGCAGACCATCGAGCGGGCGTTGATGAATCAGACGAGAACCATCCGCCTGCCGATTCACGTGGTCAAGCGCATGAATTCCTATCTGCGGGTGGCGCGGGAATTGGCACAAAAACTCGATCACGATCCCAGCGCGGAAGAAATTGCCCAGTTGCTCGACATTCCCGTGGCCGAGGTCACCAAGGTTCTCGAGCTGAACGAGCGGGTGACTTCGGTGGATGTCCCCGTAGGCCGTTCCGGCGACAAGATGATCGTGGAAACCATCGCCGACGAAGTCAATCTGGGGCCGGAGGAAATGCTGGAGGATGTGCAGGTCAATGCCGAGATCGACCATCTTCTCGACCAGCTGAGCTCCAAACAAACCGATGTACTGTGCCGCCGTTTCGGGTTGCGCGGCCACGATCCGCAGACCCTCGAGGAAGTGGGAGCTGCGGTGGGTCTGACCCGCGAGCGCGTGCGTCAGATTCAGGTGGAATCGCTGCGCAAGCTGCGCACCCTGATGTTGCGCGAAGGGCTGAACCCGGATGTGCTGTTCAACCAGAATTCGTAGGGCTCCGACGTAGCAGGGCATGCAGGCCCTGGCTGGAGCACTGGGAGAGCGGGTTTTTCCAGGCTTTGGCTTGGAGCTTACAGCTCATGCCTCAACGGCTGACTCAGCTACAGGGGCAGCACAGCTTGCCGGTTTGTGAACAGGTGACGCACGGGCGAAAAAAAACGGCCCGAAGGCCGTTTTCTTGAGTGCGAGCCTTCAGCGCTCGAGTTTGTCCAGCTTGCCGGGCTTGCCGTCCCACTCTTCCGCATCGGGCAGTGGGTCGCGTTTCTCGGTGATGTTGGGCCAGACTTCAGCCAGTTCAGCGTTCAATTCGAGGAACGTCTGCTGATCATCGGGCAGCTCGTCCTCGGCAAAGATGGCCTCAGCCGGGCACTCGGGCTCACAAAGGGCACAGTCGATACACTCGTCGGGGTGAATGACGAGGAAGTTGGGACCTTCGTAGAAACAGTCTACCGGGCACACTTCGACGCAGTCAGTGTATTTGCATTTGATACAGTTCTCGCCGACGACAAAGGTCATGGCCGGATTTCTCCCTTCGCATTGGAAAACGCCGGAATTATAAAGTAAAAAGCACGAAGCGTCAGCCACCAGGGCGCATTCAGCGCTCGAGCAGTGTCTGCAGCCGGTAAAGTGCCTCCAGCGCCTCACGCGGCGAGAGCCCGTCGGGTTCGAGGGTGCGGGCAAAATCCAGCGCGGGGTGGTCCTCGCGGGCGAACAGCAGCTCCTGTTGGTAGGGGTTGCCCGCCTGCGCCGTTTCCCCGCCTGCCGGGCGCTGGCTGGTATTCTCCAGTTTGTGCAACTCGGCGCGCGCCAGCCGGATTACGGTGGGCGGGATACCCGCCAGTTTTGCCACCTGAATGCCGTAACTCTGATTGGCCGGGCCTTCCTGCACGGCATGCAGAAAAACGATGTTGTCGTGGTACTCGGTGGCGTCCAGGTGCACGTTGGCGGTCTGCGGGATCTGTTCCGGCAGTGCCGTCAGTTCGAAATAGTGGGTGGCGAACAAGGTGAAGGCGCGCACTTCCTTCGCCAGGTGCACGGCGCACGCCCAGGCCAGCGAGAGACCGTCGAAGGTGCTGGTGCCGCGGCCTATTTCGTCCATCAATACCAGGCTCTGCGGCGTGGCGTTGTGGAGAATGTTGGCGGTTTCGGTCATTTCCACCATGAAGGTGGAGCGCCCGCCCGCGAGGTCATCCGAGGAGCCGATGCGGGTAAAGATGCGGTCCACCAGGCCGATGGTGGCGCCGCGCGCGGGAACGTCGCTGCCGATGTGGGCCAGCAGCACGATCAATGCCGCCTGGCGCATGTAGGTGGATTTACCGCCCATGTTGGGGCCGGTGATGATCAGCATGCGGCGCTCGTCGTGGAGCTTCAGGTCATTGGCGACGAAAGGTTTGTCCAGCACCGCTTCCACGACCGGGTGGCGACCGGCGTCGATGCTGATGCCGGGCGTTTCCTGCAGCTCGGGGCGCGCCCAGTCGAGGCTGTGGGAGCGCTCGGCGAGATTCACCAGGACGTCGAGTTCGGCAACCGCTGCCGCGCTGCGCTGCAGGGCGCCCAGATCCTCGTTGAGCTTTTCCAGCAGCTCGTCGTAAAGCGCCTTCTCGCGTGCCAGCGCGCGACTCTTGGCCGACAGCGCCTTGTCCTCGAAGGTTTTGAGCTCGGGAGTGATATAGCGCTCGGCGTTCTTCAGGGTCTGGCGGCGGATATATTCCACGGGCGCATTGGCTGCCTGGCCGCGTGATATTTCGATGTAATAGCCATGAACCCGGTTGTAGCCCACTTTTAGCGTGGAAATCCCGGTGCGGGCCTTTTCCTGTTCTTCGAGCCGGATCAGGAAGTCGCCGGCGTTGCTGCTGATGGCGCGCAGTTCGTCGAGCTCGGCGTCATAGCCTTCCGCGATAACGCCGCCATCGCGGATCACCACGGGGGGATTGTCGGTGATGGCCGCACTCAGCAGTGCCGTTTGCTCGGGAAACAGGGCGATTCTTTCACGCAGTGATACGGCGTGTGCGAGGTCGGTTTCCGCCAGCAGCGCCTGCAGTTCCGGCAAGGTGGCGAGGGAGTCGCGCAGGCGTGTCAGATCCCGCGGGCGCGCGGAGCGCAGCGCCAGACGGCCGAGGATGCGCTCCATGTCGCCGATGGCGCGCAGCGGCTCTGCAAAGCGTTCAAAGAAATAATTTTCGCGCAAGAGGGCGATGCTCTGCTGGCGGTGGCGCAACACCTCCAGGTCGCGCAGCGGGCGGTTGAGCCAGCGCCGCAACAGGCGGCTGCCCATGGCGGTGCGGGTTTTGTCCAGCACGCTCGACAGGTTGTTGCCATCACCGCCGTCCAGGTCGCGGTCGATCTCCAGGTTTTTGCGCGTCGCGGCGTCCATCACCACGCAATCCTGCGGGTTTTCGACGACAAGCGCCTGAAGATGGGGGAGCGCCGTCTTCTGGGTTTCGCGCGCGTATTGCAGCAAACAGCCGGCGGCACACAGGGCGACGGGCAACTGCTGACAGCCGAAGGCGCTGAGGTCGCGGGTGCCGAATTGCTCGCAAAGCTTGCGGGTGGCGGTTTCCAGATCGAATTCCCAGGGTGGGCGGCGCCCCAGTCCGGGGCGGTTGGCCAGTTGCTGAGGCAGGCTGATTTCCTCGTTGATCAACAGCTCGGCGGGGTTGATGCGCTGGATCTCGCCCAGCATGCCTTCCTCGTTGGCGGCCTGGAGCACGGTGAAGCGACCGCTGCCGAGATCCAGGGTGGCGATGCCGTAGGCGGTTTTTCCCTTGTGAATTGCCACCAGAAGATTGTCGCGGCGCTCTTCGAGCAGGCTCTCGTCCGTTACCGTGCCGGGGGTGACGATACGAACCACCTTGCGCTCGACCGGCCCTTTGCTGGTGGCGGGATCGCCGATCTGCTCGCAGATCGCCACCGACACGCCCTGGCGCACCAGGCGCGCGAGATAGCCTTCCGCCGCATGGTAGGGCACACCGGCCATGGGAATAGGCTCGCCGTTGTTCTTGCCCCTGGCAGTCAGGGTGACGTCAAGCAGTTTGGCGGCCTTGCGGGCATCATCGAAGAACAGCTCGTAAAAGTCCCCCATGCGGTAGAACACCAGCTCGTTGGGGTGTTCCGCCTTGATTTTCATGTATTGCGCCATCATTGGCGTGAGATTTTCGAGGGCGTTTTCTGATGAGGACATGGATATTGCGAACTTGCCGAAAGGCTGAGATTCTACGTCATGAATGCGGGGTGTGTCCCCAATCCACCCACACCTGAGCCCGCGTCCCGCGGGAAAATCACGAAAAGGACAGGATCATGGATTCCCTGAAAGATCTTCACCGCGCCATGCGGGCATTTGCCGAGGAGCGCGACTGGCGGCAATACCACTCGCCGAAGAACCTCGCAATGGCGCTCTGCGGTGAGATCGGTGAGCTGGCGCAACACTTTCAGTGGCTGACGGAGGAGGAGTCACAGCACTTCTCCGCCGAAAAGCGCTGCGCTGTGGCGCAGGAAATGGCGGATGTGCAGCTGTACCTGATCCTGCTGGCGGATGCCCTGGAACTCGATCTGATCGAGGAGGCGAAAAACAAAATGCGCATCAACGCCGAGAGATATCCGGTCGCTAAATCCCGCGGCAGGTCCGCCAAATACACGGAGCTTTGACGGCGCGGGTGCTCGCACGGGAGTGCTTTTTTGCTGAACAGAACCTTCGGATATACACTTGATCCATCAATCAAGGGAGCAACACCATGGAACAACAACGCGGTGTAACCGCTATCGGTGCTCTGATTCTGGGCATCTGCATCCTCGCGGGGCTTGCCGCACTCGGCTATCTGCTGGGCAAGGCCGCCATCGAGTTTCGCCAGTATGAGCGCAGTGTCACGGTCAAGGGGCTTGCCGAGCGGGAGTATCCGGCAGATGTGGTGATCTGGCCGCTGTCCTTCACGGAAGCCAGCAATAATCTCGAGGAGTTGTATTCCCGCCTTGAAAGCAACGCGGATCGCATACGCGCATTTCTGCTTGAGCAGGGTGTCCAGAGCGGTGAGATTTCGGTGTCGCCACCGTCCATCATGGACAAGTCCGCGCAGCGTTACGGCGGCAACGACGGCGCCGAGTATCGCTATACCGCCAATCGCACGGTGACGGTCTACTCTCATCGCGTCAACGAGATCCGTGCCATGATCAACTCCGTCAACGCGCTGGGCAAGGAAGGCATCGTGTTCAGCGGCGACGATTACGATAATCGCACCCAGTACCTGTTCACCAGGCTCAACGACGTCAAGCCCGAGATGATCGAGGAAGCCACCACCAAGGCGCGCGAAGTGGCGGAGAAATTTGCCCAGGATTCCGCCAGCAAGCTTGGCAAGATCAAGAACGCGTCCCAGGGGCAGTTCACTATCAACGACAGAGACAGCAACAACCCCCATATCAAGGCTGTACGGGTGGTTTCCACGGTGGAGTATTACCTTTCCGATTGATGCCTTTGCCGGCGGGGCGCAACCAGGGCCCCAACGCCGGTCAACAAAAGCCCGCTTCGCGCGTTATCGAAGCAGTGGCCTTGAGGTTGTTCAGTGGAGTGACCGCGATGAAAATCGGCATTTTCAAAGTTGTGACCTGTATCGGAATTCTGCTGCTGAGCGCCGTTGCCAGTCAGGGTTTCTCCGCTGACAGCCAGCGGGATACCCGTTACAGCGAGGCCGAGCTCGATCAGATGCTGGCGCCGGTCGCTCTTTACCCGGATGTGTTGCTGAGCCAGATCCTGATGGCCGCCACCTATCCTCTCGAAGTGGTGGAGGCGCATCGCTGGGTGACCCAGAACCCCGGGCTGGAAGGCGACGCTGCCGTCGATGCGGTGGCGGAGCGTGATTGGGATCCCAGCGTCAAGGCACTGGTGGCGTTTCCGCAGGTGCTGGCGCGCATGGATGACGACCTGCGCTGGACACAGGCTGTCGGCGACGCCTACCTGGGCCAGGAAGAGGATGTGGTGGACGCCATTCAGCGCCTGCGCGACAACGCCTATGCGCAGGGCACGCTGGCGCCGACCGAGCATACGCGGGTGTACCGGGAACGCGAGATCGTCTATATCGAGCCGGTGAGCACCAATATCATTCATGTGCCTTATTACAGTACCCGCCACGTCTACAGCAATTGGTGGTGGCCGGATTATCCGCCCCATTACTGGGGCCCGCCGGTGGGAGCGACACTGGGGCCGCGTTTTTACTGGGGCAGCGGCATACAGATTGCGCCGCGCTTCTTTTTCAGTGCCTTTCACTGGCACAACCGCCACATCGTGCTGGTGGATCGCCACAACTACCTGAACCACTATCCCAGGTTGAACCATCTCGACCAGCGCTATGCCGGCCACCAGCGCTGGCATCACAATCCGCTGCATCACCGTGGCGTGTTGTACCCGCGTTATTATGAGCCGTCTCACCACTCCTTCATCCGCAACAGTGATCGCCGCTATTACGACGGCTGGAGCCGCGACAGCTACTATCCCTGGCGCGATCAGCAGCGCCATCGCAACGACTGGCAGCGGCACAATCCGGACAGCCACTGGCGCCGTGACGACAGCAGTCGCAGCAGGTTCGATAACGACCGTCGCCAGAACCGTGCCAACGAGGGTTTCAGGCACGCTGCGGATCAGCGCCAGTGGGTGAGGCGCGACAATCGCAGCGATTTTCGCAGTGGTCATCAGCAGTCTCAGAGAACGCTCACGACATCGCGGCGTGACCAGGCTGCACAGCGCGCGATCACGCCGCGCGGCGATATCAGGCGGAACACCACAATCGCGCATCCTCGGGCAGGCGTATTTGCAGGAGCAGCCCCGGCCGCGAACAAAGCCACAACCTCGCATCCGCGTGCGGACAGAGTCATCCGGGAATCACGACGTCTGAACGCGCCTCGGGGGCAGAGCATGGTGCAGCGCACCAGTAGCCCCCGGCAATTCCGCGCCGAGGGGGTGGAACGAGCCGGTTTTCGCGCTGCAGGTTCCCAGAGAGGGGACAGGCCACAGCGTTCAGCGAATGGATTTGCCGCGCGCTAGTCGATTGCCCACAAGTCGGAAATTTGCGCCGCGAGCTGTGGTCGAGCGCCAAGCCGCAAGCTTTCAAGCAGCCCGCCAACAGTTTCCCGCCTCCGCTCGGAACATCCCGGCGATTGCCGCTACAATGGCCGCTTTGCCCAGTATCCGTCCGCCATGACCCAATTCGCTCCCGATTTCGATCCTTCCCTTACCGGCTCCGCCGCCGATGGTATCTACGGTATCGCCACCACCCAGGAAGACGCGGCGCTCGTCTACGTACCGGTGCCCTGGGAGGTCACCACCTCGTATGGCAACGGCACATCTCGCGGCCCCGACGCGATATTGCAAGCCAGCCCCCAACTGGACCTGTTCGTGCGCGGCGCCGACAACCACTATCAAAAAGGCTTCCACCTGCAGGCGACAAATGAGGAAATCGCCGCTCTGAACCGCTCGTTCAAGGCCGTTGCCGAGCGTATTCAGGAAGTTCTCGAGCAGGAGGGCAGGCTTGCGTCGGACGAGCTGCTGGCGGCGCGAGAGGATGTCAATGCGGCATCGGCGCGGGTCAATGAACTGGTTTACCAGCACTGCCGCGCTCTCGCGGAAGCGGGCAAACAGGTTGCCGTGATCGGCGGTGACCACTCGAGCCCCTACGGGCTGATCCGCTACCTGGGCGAAAAATACCAGGGCGATTTCGCGGTGCTGCATGTGGATGCGCACCTGGATTTGCGCGACGCCTATCAGGGTTTTCAGTTCTCCCACGCATCCATCATGCGCAATGTGATGGCGCTGCCCCAGGCGCCACGCGGTCTGGTGCAGATAGGAATTCGCGATTTCTGCGAGGAAGAGGCGCAGTTCGCAGCCGCTGATCCGCGTATCCAGGTGTTCTATGACGAAGACATCAAGGCGCGACTCTACGAAGGGGACACTTTCGCGACCATCGTCGACGAAGTGATTGCGGCGTTGCCCGAGCAGGTCTACATATCCTTCGACATCGACGGTCTGCGCCCCGATCTGTGTCCTCACACCGGCACGCCGGTGGCGGGTGGCCTCGAGTTCGAGCAGGCTCAATACCTGATCAAGGCATTGGTGCGTTCGGGGCGGCGCATCATAGGATTCGACCTTTGCGAAGTCTGTCCCAACCCTGAAGACGCCGCGGATGAATGGGATGGCAACGTGGGCGCGCGGATTCTTTTCA
>CAYXXZ010000020.1:0-38049 GCA_964469165.1 uncultured Porticoccaceae bacterium | reverse complement strand
TGGGAACCCCGGTCCGAATGCACGATCAGTCCCGCTGCCGGTCGACGTTGCCAGACTGCCATTCTGAGGGCATCGCAGGCCAGTTGCGCTATTACCCTGCCTTGCGGCAGCCATGCTGGTGCAATACCGCCTGTCCGGTATACTCGCCCACAAAGACTGAGCCCGATTACACCCTCCATGCCCCTCGATTTCACCACCCTCGACAGGCTGCGTACCCACCACCCCGCGTGGCGGCTGCTGCGCTCCGATCATGCTCCGCTGGTGGCGGGCTTTTTGCACCGAATCTTTGTCGAGCCGAATGTGCGGGTGATGGCGGCGGCGGATCTCGCCGAGGCACTGGAAGATGAGCTCTACGCCCTGCGCCTGCAGCTGGGTGAGGGGGCCTTTCCGCGCTCGGCAGTGGAATATCTCAGCGACTGGGCTGCGCCGGACAAGGGCTGGCTGCGCAAGTACTACAAGCCGGGCACCGACGAAGCGCAGTTCGACCTCACCCCGGCGACGGAGAAGGCCATCAACTGGCTGGTGCAACTGTCCGAGCGGCAGTTTGTCGGTACCGAATCACGCCTGCTGACCCTGTTCGACCTGCTCAAACAGATGAGCGAAGGCAGCGAGGCCGATCCGGCCAAACGCCTGACTGAGTTGCACCGAAAGCGCGCCGAGCTGGATGCAGAAATCACCAGAGTGGAAGCAGGTGACGTCCCCCTGCTGGACGACACGGCGCTGAAGGATCGTTTCCAACAGTTCATGCAGGGCGCCCGTGAGTTGCTGACCGATTTTCGCGAAGTGGAGCACAACTTCCGCCAGCTCGACCGCCGGGTACGCGAACGCATAGCCCTGTGGGAAGGCAGCAAGGGCGAACTGCTGGAAGAGATCATGGGTGAGCGCGATGCCATCAGCGACTCCGACCAGGGCAGGAGCTTTCGCGCCTTCTGGGATTTCCTGCTGTCCAGCCGCCGCCAGGAAGAACTGACGGAACTGCTGGAGCGGGTGCTGGAGCTGCCTGCCGTCGCGGCATTGAATCCGGACAGCCGCACCCGGCGCCTGCACTACGACTGGCTGGAAGCCGGCGAACACACCCAGCGCACCGTCGCCACCCTGTCCCAGCAGCTGCGGCGCTTTCTCGACGACCAGGCGTGGCTGGAAAATCGTCGCATCATGGATATTCTGCATGGCATCGAGAGCAAGGCCCTGGCCCTGCGCGATACACCGCCAGCGGGCGATCTGATGGCGATGGCCGAAGCCCGCGCCGCTATCGAGCTGGCGCTGGAACGCCCACTGTTCACCCCCAGTCGCAAGCCGGTGCTGGCCGATCTGGTATTGCAGGCAGGCGAAGAGGATGTCGATCCCTCGGCCCTGTTCGACCAGGTGGTGGTGGACAGCGCACGCCTCACCCGCCATATCCGCCAGGCGCTGCAGGAGCAGCCCCAGATCACCCTGCGTGAGCTGGTACAGCGCCAGCCGCTGGAGCACGGCCTGGCCGAGCTGGTGACCTATCTGCAACTGGGTAGCGAGCATTTCACCAGCATTGTGGACGAACAGGCCGCCGAGCCAATCCACTGGCACACGCGAACCGCCGATGGCGATCCGGTACACCGCACAGCCCGGCTGCCCCGGGTGATCTTTACCCGCTGAACCGACTACTCCGAGAACTCCATGGAAGAGCAACCTGATCACCCACCAGCCACTGCCAGCGCTGACCTCTCCACCCTGCTGATCGGCCTGCTCAAGGGCGTCCTGTACCGGGACAGCGACGACCGCCAATGGGCGGCGCTGCTCAACCTGCAGGCGCGGGTGCGCGACTATGTGGCCGTTCTGAACCTGGAACTGGTACTGGACGAGGCCGAAGGTTATGCCTTTCTCAAAAGCCGCCCCGAGCCAGCCGATGATGACCCGACACCCCGCTTGCCACGACTGGTAGCCCGTCGCCCCTTGTCCTACCCGGTGAGCCTGCTGCTGGCGCTGCTACGTAAAAAATTGGCCGAGTTCGATGCCGGGGGTGGCGATACCCGCCTGGTCCTGAGCCGCGAGGATATCGTCGAGCTGGTGCGGGTGTTCCTGCCGGATGGCCCCAACGAGGCGAAACTGATCGACCAGCTGGAAAGCACCATCAACAAGGTGGTCGATCTGGGCTTTCTGCACCGGCTCAAGCCTGCCCGGGGTGCCGCCAGC
The DNA here is from genome assembly GCA_964469165.1 of uncultured Porticoccaceae bacterium. Taxonomy (GTDB): domain Bacteria; phylum Pseudomonadota; class Gammaproteobacteria; order Pseudomonadales; family Porticoccaceae; genus CAYXXZ01. The sequence goes on along the minus strand of CAYXXZ010000020.1, from coordinate 35,880 downwards.
GGCCCCGCCAACTATGAGGTACGGCGCATTCTCAAGGCCTTTGTCGATGCGCAATGGCTGTCCGAGATGGACGCACGGCTGGCCAGCTACCAGAACCAGCTGTCCGGCGTAAACGCTACCGCACGGGAAACCGATGATGAATGAAGGTCAATCTCTGGGGCTGGATTTCTGCGCCGACGACACCCTGTCCGGCTTCCGCCTGATGCGACTGGAGGTGTTCAACTGGGGCACCTTCGACCGGCATGTGTGGTCGCTGCAGCTGGATGGCAAGAACGGCCTGCTCACCGGCGATATCGGCTCCGGAAAGTCCACCCTGGTGGATGCCATCACCACCCTGCTGGTACCGGCCCAACGCATTGCCTACAACAAGGCCGCCGGGGCCGACAGCAAGGAACGCTCGCTGCGCTCCTATGTGCTGGGGCACTACAAATCCGAACGCAATGAAGTCACCGGGGCGGCCAGACCGGTATCCCTGCGCGACCACAACAGCTACTCGGTGATCCTCGGCGTATTCCACAATGCCGGCTACGATCAGACCGTGACACTGGCGCAGGTGTTCTGGATGAAGGACGCCCAGAGCCAACCGGCACGCTTCTTCCTCGGCGCCGAACGCGAGTTGTCGATTGCCGAACACTTCAGCCAGTTCGGCGCGGAAATCCCCCTGCTGCGCAAGAAACTGCGCGCCCTGGGCGCCGAGATTCACGACAGCTTTCCCCCCTATGCGGCCTGGTTCCGGCGACGCTTCGGCATCGACAACGATCAGGCCCTGGAACTGTTTCACCAGACCGTCTCCATGAAATCGGTGGGCAACCTGACCGATTTCGTGCGCAGCCACATGCTCGAACCCTTCGAGGTTGGCCCGCGTATTCAGGCGCTGATGGAACACTTCGACAATCTCAACCGCGCCCATCAAGCGGTGCTGAAAACTCAGCAGCAGGTGGAAATGCTGACGCCACTGGTTGCCGATTGCAGCCGCCACCACGAACTGCAAACCGAACAGGACGGCCTGCGCCAGTGCCGGGAACAGCTGCGCAGCCACTTCGCCGGGCTCAAGCTGGAGCTGATCGACAAACGCCTGAATCTGCTGACGGATGAATGGCAGCGCAGCGATGCCCAGATCAACCGTCTCAACACAACCCATGAGCAGCAGGCGCTGCAGATCGACGAGCTGAAGCAGTCGATCAATGACAACGGCGGCGACCGGCTGGAGCAACTGGCGCGGGAAATTCGCCGCCAGCAGGCGCTACGCGATGAACGCCGCAACAAGGCCGATCGCTATGCCAGGCTGACGGCGGTGCTGGGCGAAACACCCGCCACCGACAGTGCCAATTTCATCACCCAGCGCAGCCAGTACCAGCGCTGGCGCGAGCAGGTGAACAACCAGCAGGAAGACCTGCAGAACGCCCTGACCGAGCAGGGCTTCAACCTGCGCCAGGGCAAGCAGGAACATACCGAACTGGAAGCCGAGATTTCCAGCCTGAAACGCCGCCGCAGCAATATCGACGACCGTCAGGTGCGGATTCGCAGCGCGCTCTGTGCCGCCCTCGATCTGGCGGAGGAGGATCTGCCTTTCGCCGGTGAACTGATCCAGGTGCGGGACGACGAGCGCGACTGGGAAGGCGCCGCCGAGCGCCTGTTGCGCGGTTTCGGCCTGGCGCTGCTGGTACCTGATGAGCATTACAAAGCCGTCGCCGAATGGGTCGACAGCGTTCAACTGCGTGGCCGGCTGGTGTATTTTCAGGTACGTTCACGGCGCGCCGCCGACCTGCCCGACCTGCACCCCGATTCGCTGGTGCATAAACTGGCGGTCAAGCCCGACTCACCCTATTACGACTGGCTGGAGCGGGAGCTGGCGCACAGATTCAACGTCGCCTGCTGCGCCACCCAGGAACAGTTCCGCCGCGAAGCCCGGGCGATTACCCGTGCCGGCCAGATCAAGGATCCCAGCGGCCGCCACGAGAAAGATGATCGCCACCGCATCGACGACCGCAGCCGCTATGTGCTGGGCTGGAGCAACAGCGCCAAGATTGCCGTGCTGGAAGGCAAGCGCCAGCAATTGGAAACTCACTTGGCCGGGATCGGCGCGCACGTGGCCAGCATCCAGCAGCAGCTTGCCAGCCTGAGCGAGCGGCGTGACGCCCTCAGCCGCCTGGAGGAATTTACCCAGTTTGACGAGTTGGACTGGGCCAGCATCGCCACGGTCATCGCACAACTGGAGGAGGAGCGTCGTCGCCTGGAATCCGCCTCGGATATTCTCCAGCAACTCAACCAGCGCCTGCGCGAACTGCAGCAAACGCAACAGACCACCGCGCTGCAACTGCAGGATGCCCGCGACAAACGCGCCAAGCTCGAACAGCGTCAAGCCGATGCCCAGGCCCTGCGCGAACAGACCGAAGAGCTGCTGAGCGACGAAGAACCCGACCTGCGGCCCACCACCCAACTGGAGCAGATGCGCGCCGAAGCGCTGGGCGAGCACCAACTGAGCGTGGAGTCCTGCGACAATCGCGAGCAGGACGTGCGGCGCTGGTTGCAGGCCCGCATTGATGCCGAGGACAACAAGCTCAAGCGCCTCAGCGAGAAAATCATCAAGGCCATGAGTGCGTTCAAGGAAGCCTTCAAGCTGGAAACCGCCGACTTCGACGCCAGCCTGGATGCCGCCTTCGAGTATGAAACCCTGCTGGCACAGCTGAACCGCGACGACCTGCCGCGTTTCGTGGCGCGCTTCAAGGAGCTGCTCAACGTCAACACCATCAACGAGATCGCCAACTTCAACGCGCAACTGGCTCGCGAGCGGGAAACCATCAAGGAGCGCATCGCGCTGATCAACAAGTCACTGGCCGAGATCGACTACAACCCGGGCCGCTATATCGTGCTGGAATCCCAGCCCAGCCCGGACGCCGAAATCCGCGACTTCCAGCAGGATCTGCGCGCCTGCACCGAGGGCACCCTGACCGGCTCGGACGACGCCCAGTATTCGGAAGCCAAGTTCCTTCAGGTAAAGGCCATCATCGACCGCTTCCGGGGTCGCGAAGGTTTGTCTGAACAGGATCGTCGCTGGACCGCCAAGGTCACCGACGTGCGCAACTGGTTCCTGTTTGCCGCCAGCGAGCGCTGGCGCGAGGATCACAGCGAACATGAACACTACTCGGATTCCGGCGGCAAATCCGGCGGGCAGAAAGAGAAACTCGCCTACACCATTCTCGCCGCCAGCCTGGCCTATCAGTTCGGTCTGGAATGGGGCGCGGTGCGCTCGCGCTCGTTCCGCTTCGTGGTGATCGACGAGGCCTTCGGGCGCGGCTCCGACGAATCCGCACAATACGGCCTGCGGCTGTTCCGCCAGCTCAACCTGCAGCTGCTGATCGTCACGCCGCTGCAGAAGATCCACATCATCGAACCCTACGTCTCCAGCGTCGGCTTTGTGCACAACGAAGGCGGTCGCGCTTCCCGTCTGCGCAACCTGTCGATCGAGGAATACCAGACCGAAAAAGCCGCCGCACGGCAGCCCGTGACACCATGAGCAAACCCGCCGCACCCGCCTGGAGCCGCCCCGCCCAACTGCGCCAGCAGCTGCTGCGGCTGTGGGAGCGCGGTGAATTGCTGCGTGATTTGGTCACCGGTCAGGCGCGCTTCCCGCTGCGCCTGGCACTCAAGGCACCCAGCTCAACGGACCTTACCGAGCAGTTTGATGCGGTGCGCAACTGGGCCGCAGAACTGGCGGCCACCCCGGCGCTGCGTATCGACTGGCGCGAGGTGCGCCATCGGGTTCAGGGCAGGCAACAGTTGCCCGACAGCGTCTGGATCGACAGCCTCGACAACGCTCTGGGCTGGATCGGCAAACGCGCTGAATGGACACAATTCACCGCCCAGCTTGAGCTGACCCGTCAACACCACCCCGCCCTGTTGCCCTGGCTGGAAAAGCGTCCGCTGCAGGCACTGGCGCTGCATCGGGAATGGCCCCGCCTGCTGGACGTGGTGGCCTGGCGCTCCGCCAACCCCCAGCCCAACATCTATCTGCGGCAGATCGACCTGCCGGGCATCCACAGTAAATTCATCGAGGCACACCGGCGCGTATTGACAGAGCTTCTGGATCTGACGCTGCCCGCCGGGGAAGTGGACAGCAGCCGATCCGGCGCCAGCCAGTTCGCCGCCCGCTATGGCTTTCTGGATAAACCGATACGTATCCGTTTCCGCCTGCTCGATCCGGACATTACGATCCTGCCTGCATTGGAAGCACCCGATATCACCCTGGACGCCGACAGCTTCAGCCAACTGCAGTTGCCAGTGAAAAAAGTGTTCATCACCGAAAATGAAATCAACTTTCTCGTCTTCCCGCCCTGCGACCACGCCATGGTCATTTTCGGTGCCGGCTACGGCTGGGATGCGCTGGCCAAAGCCCAGTGGCTGAACCAGTGCAGCATCCACTACTGGGGCGATATCGACACCCACGGTTTTGCCATTCTCAACCAATTGCGCCACCGTTTCAGTCACGTGCAGTCGCTGCTAATGGATCAGCCAACCCTGGATGCCCATCGCGATCTCTGGGGAACAGAAGACAAGCCGGTCAGCGCCGACCTGCCGCTACTCACGGCTGAAGAGCGCCACCTCTACGACCAGCTGCGCGACAACCGCATCCGCCCCGGCCTGCGTTTGGAACAGGAACGCATCGGTTTTAACTGGCTGCAGTTGCGGCTGCGAGAGCTTCCCTGCGGCGAATGAAACGTCGCAATCTGTTATTGGGCTGCACCCAATACGCTGACAAGCGATGGGCCGGACACCACCTGCATCGGCCCGCTGGCATCGTCGCGCCAGTCGTCGTTGGCGTAGTCGTCCGCCCAGCGCACGCGCTTGAGGCGCTCCCGAAGATCGCCGAGTTCAGCGTCAGGGATGGCAATGGTGAATTTTTCAATGTCATGGGTTTTCTTTTTCCGTCATCCAAAATCAGGGCGAGCTAGGCTTCGAAGCCGTACCGCGCATTGCGGCCGCTGACGATAATGCCCGCATGCGCCAGGCCGGCCTCGCCGTTTACCGTGATTCTGGCGATCTGCTCGCGGTGTGAAGGCTGCGCCCATTCTCCGTCCGGCATGCGAACCCTGTCCTTTTCGGAAAGATCGTAGCTATCCGTCTCCCTATGAAGCGGGCCCGTGCTGCGCAGCGCGCCATGGCCTTTCCCGTCCGCATAACCCGCGTCATACCCCGCGCCCCGCATCACCCATGACGAGCCCATGGCCTCGGCGTGCATGTCGTAAACACTGCCATCCTCGGTGGTCATCTTCACATGGGCTGTCTTGAAGAGGCGGGAGCCGGGGTGAAACACAACCTCATGCTCAACGGCAACGATGTGGCTGAGAGTGCCGTCTTTCTGCACCACCGCGCCGTCTGTGTAGTAGGCTTGGCCGTGCTCATTCTCCTGAAGCTGGACATTGCAGGAAATCGTGGCTGTCTGAAAGCTGAAGAACACCATCAGCATGCCGAGCCCGCCGGCACGAGCCGCCGATGCCAGGCCCTTGCCGGACGCACCGGGCTCGAAGCCGCCCACGCCCGGCCTTACTCCCCAGGAGTGATCGCGCCACACAAACCAGTCCTGCACCGCGATTTCCTTTCCGGCGATCCGCGCCGTGCCGTTCATATGTCCGAACTGGCTCTGGCGCAGATAGTCCGTGTGAAGCCGGCCATGGGTGCGGCTGGTGTGTGGATGCTCCAAATGTGGCGGAAAGCCGGCCGTAAACATCACATCGAAACCATCCTCTTCGCCGCCGGCTTCGACAACATAGCGCAGGCTCTCGTAGGGTTTGATGATCTCGACGCGGATCGGGCCAAGGTTGATGGTAACTCCCGGCAAATCGGGATGAAGGGGGCGTGAGAAGCGCCTGTTGCGTTGGGTGTTACCTACCAGGGTCGACACGAAGCCGTCCATGACGTTCATGTTTTTGTAGACACCTACGCCATTGATGATGGCCGCCGAGCCATCGGGAGCAAACATCGAAATGTAATAGCGGTCGTAGAATCGATGGTCGCTCGTGGCGGCAAGCGCAAAGGGCAGCGAGGTTTGATGCATCAAGGTTTCGTCAAGGTCGGTTAGTTTCATTGTTTTATCTCTGCTTGCTCACAAATCAGCAATATGGGCTACACACTCTACGGAGGAGCTGTAAGCTTTGAGTGAGACATTGTTGGATTGACGTTTCTCCGAGGCTCCTGGTTAAGACTTATGCTTGCAGCCAAAGTTGGTGCCGAGCCCTTGGCTGAAAACTGTAGCCTAAAATGCCGGTTACTGAGTAATCCAAAGATACGATTGCAACCATCCGTTGAAAACCGGGAGATGGATCGGTGCATTCCCCCGATTCCATACTCATGTGCGGCAGCCCCACGCAGTGGACTTCGCGCCGAGCGTTGCAAATACCCCAACGCCAGATCAAAGTACTCATATCAGTACTTTTATTACTTATTCAGTACTCAATGGGAGGTCGCCATGAACAACATCCTGACCGTCGCGGAAATCAAACGTCGTGGCATGGCCGCCATTGAAGAAGGCCTGCGGCGCGGCCCGGTGCATATAGTAAAGCGCAACAAGCCAGCCGCTGTGGTGCTGACGGAAGAGGACTATCAACGTCTTACCGGAGGCAAGGCGCCGACGGCTCCCGGCCTGACCGCGATGCAGTGGCTGCTGGCGCAACCCGCCACCGGCACCCGCGGCAAGGCAGAAATCGATGCCGCCCTGGCGGAAGAGCGCAACTGGTGATCGCCTTTTTGATGCCAACGCTCTGATCTACCTGATCGAGGGTTCGGAACCCTTCGCCAGCCGGGCGCGGGCCAGTCTCGCCGCCCTCGAACAGGCCCATCCCGGCATCGGCGCCGCTGTCAGTCGGCTCTCCTGGCTGGAGTGCCGCGTCGGGTCGATGAAGGCCAACAACCTTGCTGTTCTCACCGTGTTCGACGCCTTCTTTGCACGACCGGATTTGATCTGGGTGGAATTGACCCGTGACGTAGTAGAACTGGCCGCCGTCATTCGCGTGCGGCACGGCCTGCGTGCCCCCGATGCTCTACAAGCCGCCTGCTGCCTGCAACTCGGGACAGGGCACGTGCTGTTGACCGGCGATGCCGTGTTCAGGCGAGTTCAAGGATTGAATGTTCGATTGTTGGATTGAGCACCCTCCGCTGACAGCGGCGGCGCCTTGCCGGCCTGGCCATGAGCGCGGGGCAATCGACAGACTAAGCTTCAAAGCCATACCGCGCATTGCGACCGCTGACAATAATCACCGCATGCGCCAAGCCGGCCTCACCGTTTACCGTGATTCTGGCGATCTGCTCACGATGGGAAGGCTGTGCCCATTCTCCACCCGGCATGCGAACCCTGTCCTTTTCGGAAAGATTGTAGGTATCCGTCTCCATGTGAAGCGGACCCGTGCTGCGCAGCGCGCCATGGCCTTTCCCGTCCACGTAGCCTGCATCATATCCCGCGCCCCGCATCACCCATGCGGAACCCATGGCCTCGGTGTACAGATCGTAAACACTGCCATCATCGGCGGTCATCTTCACATGGGCTGCCTTGAAGAGGCGGGAGCCGGGGTGAAACTCGACATTATGTTCAACGGCAACGATGTGGCTGAGAGTGCCGTCTTTTCGTATTATCGCGCCATCTGTGTAGTATGTATGGCCATGCTCATTCTCTTGAACTTGGACACTGCAGGAAATTGTAGGGGTCTGAAAGCACAGGGCCACCATCAACATGCCTAGACCACCTGCTCGCGCCACCGATGCCAATCCTTTACCGGACATTCCCGGCTCAAAGCCGCCCACTCCCGGCCTTACTCCCCAGGAGTGATCGCGCCACACGAACCAGTCCTGCACCGCGATCTCCTTTCCGGCGATCCACGCCGTGCCGTTCATATGCCCGAACTGGCTCTGGCGCAGATAGTCCGTGTGAAGCCGGCCATGGGTGCGGCTGGTGTGCGGATGTTCCAGATGCGGTGGAAAGCCGGCCGTAAACATCACATCGAAACCATCCTCTTCGCCGCTGGCGTCGACAACATAGCGCAGGCTCTCGTAGGGTTTGATGATCTCGACGTGGATCGGGCCAAGGTTGATGGTGACACCTGGCAAATCGGGATGAAGGGGGCGTGAGAAGCGCCTGTTTCGTTGGGTGTTACCCACCAGGGTCGACACGAAGCCGTCCATGACATTCATGTTTTTGTAGACGCCTACGCCATTGATGATGGCCGCCGAGCCATCGGGAGCAAACATCGAAATGTAATAGCGGTCGTAGAATCGATGGTCGCTCGTGGCGGCAAGCGCAAAGGGCAGTGATGTCTGGTGCATCAAGGTTTCGTCAAGGTCGGTTAGTTTCATTGTTTTACCTCTAGCAGTCTGAACAAAGACAACGGTACATCCATCCGCACACTCGCGGTAACCATGTACCTAACGAGACACAACGGATCTTTGTGAAAGTTAATCATTACTTGACTCTTACATCACAACTTACCGAAGCATTTGTAATGATATAGCCAGCGCGGCCATATAGCATATCTAGTTGTTTTCAGAAATCCTCCACTATTGGCGGGCAAGTTCGTCGTTAATCCCTAGCAAAATCTGATTTTATTTCTGAAGAGCAGCCCCTGGGCTTCTTCCGAGCCTCATCCATTCAATCATTACCACGATTATCGAGATGATCAGCAAACGCACGATCAGCAAAAATCATCACGACAAAAGCAAGCAGCGCGATAAATGCGGCAGTCCCCATAGCCCACTGTAAAGGAATAATGTTATCAACTTTATTTTCAAGAAAATCACTCAATATACCAATTATTAGCGGCGCAGCACCAATACCTATCAAGCTGGTTAAAAAAGCGTTCAGAGCAGACCCCGTGGCACGCAAGTTCGCAGGAATGACACTTTGTAACGCTGCTGCTGCTGGGCCAAAAGTTGCGCCTCCTACAATATTGACAAGCATTAAAGCTGCAAGCGCCACTCTATAATCACTAGCAAAAATTGCTATTTCATAGAGCGGCCACAGCATCAGCACAAGGAGCATAGGCATACGTGTCAACCACCGGAGATCCTGAACCGCCAGTTTATTGGCCAGCCAGCCCCCGCCCAGACTACCGAGCACAGTACCGATTCCCACTGTGACACCAAAAAACATTCCTGTCTGACTCAGAGTAAAACCATATTGACGAACCATCAGGGCTGGAAACCATGTCAACATCCCGAACAGCATGAAAGCAATGAGCGCCAGTCCTAACATGATCAACAGCAATGCTCTGCTGGACAGCAACGTCTTCAAGGCCGTCACAAGCGGTAAAACCTCCGTGACGATCACGCCATCGGACGCACCGCGCTGGGGATCCCGCAATGTCCATGCAAGCACCAGCGCCAATGGAATTCCCGGTAAAGCAGCAGCAACAAAAGCCCACCGCCAACCATAGCTATCGGCTACCCACCCACCAAGAACTGAGCCAGCCATTACTCCCACCATGGACCCGCTCGAAAAGATGCCAAGCACCAAAGCACGCCTAGCTGGCGAAAAATAATCAGACAGAAGAGACAACGAACCTGGCACAACGCTGGCCTCCCCAACACCAACACCGAAGCGTGCGAACAACAATTGCCAAAAATTTTGTGCAGCCCCGCACAATGCCGTCATGACACTAAAGGCTGCGATAGACAAAGAAACAATCCAACGACGACTGTAACGATCGGAGAGGCTTGCGATAAAAATTCCCGCCGTGGCATAAAAAAGTGCAAAAGCAAAACCAGTCAGCAGACCTATCTGAGTATCACTAAAACCAAATTCTTCCCTCATTGGCTCAATCAGCACCCCAATGACGGAGCGATCCATGTAGTTGAGAACATTCACCAAGAATAGTAAACCGACTACATACCCAAGATAATTTTCAGAAAACACCACTCCCGGCTTATCCTGACAAGCAGACACTGTCATCTAATACTCTCTTGAACCGCCTATATTATGACCAAGGGTCTCGCTCATCATTTATGAAAAACACCCTCCACCTATCCCTACTAATAATCAAAAAATTCTCAATTAAAACGGCGGCTCAGTGAACAGGGGAAAATAAAGGTGACTCTCTCTGTCAAGTCGGCGTCGCAAGTAAGCACGCAACTCTCGACGTATTGTGTCACCACCAGCCGTACCCCTCATGGCCGCACAATACTGCAGAAGTCGCTCTGCAACCATCTGACAACGCTGGTTATAGGACACTACGGAGACAATGTCACAAAATGGAACTGGCAAGTTCAAAACTTCATCGATCAGTCGCTCCAATTCCACATCATCAGCCACTAAAGGGCGAATAGTTTTTAGCACTTGACAAGAATCGATATTATCCGACCCCAGCACGTGCGGCTCTTCTTCAACTCGCACACTAATGTGCCTCAAAAGCAACGTCACGCTTCTTAACGTGCTAGCCGCCCATTTATCCTCTTTTATAAGCGGCCTGATCTGGTCATCAAGGGCAATGACAATACTATCGACAAGTTCTTTGATGCTGATTGAATGTCTCATTACTCAACCTCCAACAACCTTCTTGTCATGATAAGGATTGGGCTGTCCCTTCATGATAAATTCAGCGGCTTGTGTTAGATTCATATCGAGAATACTACCGAGAATATGTTCATATATTTTTACTTTTCCATAGCCAAGAGCAGCTCTTGCTGGACGAACACACTCACCAGACCTGAAAGCACGAAGTGCATTATGCAACACCAGCATTGATTTAAATGCGTTCCAAACAATATAGAATTCAATATTTTCTCTCACTATAGTGAAACCTGAAACTTTTTCATAATGGGCAATGATTTTCTCAAAATCCCACAGTTGTAACATCCCTTGGGACAACGCAAGGTCGTGACACGGGTCTCCAATATGGGCAAGTTCCCAGTCAGAAAAAGCGACGATCTTGTCATCGCGCCATATTTCTTCACCAATGCCATTCTGCCCTTTACAGAGACTAAGATGGATCGCACGCTTAGGGAGGTTTTCCTCGAACCAGTACAACACTTCGGTAATTACTGGATATGGTTCTTCTTTTATCTCATCCCACATGCGCCACCAACGCATCAACTCCATTCGTGGAGCCTGCTCCTTAGAAGATGGCACCGACATAAAACTGTCAAAACCATAAGAGCGCCAATCAATGCGATGAAGGGCTGCCAATTTTTCAGCATGCTCACTTGCCACTCTACGCCTGCGTTCGTATGCCTCATCCGTATCGTCATATAGCCCCCTGAGGAGGGTATCTCCTTCCACCAGAGAACGAACAAGCAGCGGTCTCCCCTCATTGATTTCAGCAGCAGGATCAAACCAAAGCGGCTCCGCCACAGGAGTGGGTGTGCGAGCAATATGAGTGTAAACCTGCCACTCATAAAACAGTGGCACTGGAACGAACGAACCTCCGGGGGGATCTGCCCGAATCACGACACCATCGAACTTTTCCCCCTTTGAAGACCCACGAGCGATCCGCACCAACCACGTCTGCCGTGACAAGCCAGGAAAAGCCTGCGTCAGGCTGGTTATACGCACAGGCTCCTGAAAGTTTGTGGATAGATACGCGGCAAGCCGTTTCTGTTCCATATTGCACCTCGATTAAGAACACTTTCTATTGACATTTCAATAGCTTAAAAAATGCCAAGCGTCAAAACAGCAGTTCAACGCGAACGTCATGAAGTTCTGAAAGGATCAAAAGTTATATTCCACCGCTATACCGCTAGTTCTAGGCGCTCCACCAGAAATAAGGTCACCCAATGCTCCACTAATCGCATGATAGGAATATTTATCGTTTGTCAAGTTCTTCCCAAAAATACTGATCTTTGATTTTCCATTGATGCTGCTCCAGGACAAATCAGCATTGAGGACATGATAAGCATCCTGTTTAAGACGATTCTCTGGTTCCCAGAAAAATCCATCGTTGTAATAGTAGTTTAGGGAAAGACCAAATTCACCGACACTGCTGGGTATTGCGTATTTACCGCCGATATTCAGAGTATAGTCCGGTGTTCTGATTAATTTTTTGCCACTCGCATCTCCCGCATCCATCGTATTTCCACCAGCAGGATTCTGGATGCTTATAGGCGCCCCAGGAAATTTCTTGTACTCCGTATCAAGCAACGACAGACCAAAGTATAACTCCAGGTTATCCGAAACCATGGCTGTTATATCCAGCTCAGCGCCTAAAATTTCTGCCTCGGCAGCATTCAGGAGCTGAGTAGTACCCTCAGAAGTCCGGCTCAGTTGCATATCGGAGTATTCATAATAGAAAACACCAGTATTCAAGCGCACCCTGTTATCGAGAAGAAATGACTTTACACCAATCTCATAGGCATCGAGAATTTCAGGATTGACAGGGCCAGTTGTGTCCGGAACAGACATTATTCCTGTCGTATTAAAAATACCACTCTTGAAGCCACGGCTGTAACTACCAAATATCATTACATCATTTGAAACTCTATGATCAACTGATACCCGCCAAGTCGGCTCAGTCCAAGACTTATCTTTGTCTATCCGTGGCAAAAGTGATTGTGTCTCACCAAAATCCAAAAACCTATCTACAGATAGCTCCCTTTCGTCTCTCGTGACTCGAAAGCCCACCGTGATGCTGGTGCTGTCTACAATGTCATAAGTTACTTGGCCGAACGCCGCATATGACTCGGTATCCTGAACAGAATCCCCCAGAAATCTCGTCCCAACCGGACCTGGAATAGATGACCCTTCAAGCTCAAAAGGACGATAACCTGATGTATCGTTCATATAATACAGCCCAAGCATCCACTGCAACCTACTATCATTAGAAGATAATAATTGAAACTCCTGAGAGAAAAATTCGGAATCAATCACCAATGATGCTGTGACAAAGTTGGTTGGGGTCGCATCCTGGTCAAGTATCTGCAAGGAATGTCCTTCTCTGTACGCTGAGATACTAACAAAATCCATCTGATCGAACTGATGACTAAGCTTGAATGACGCTCCCCATGAGCGGGAAAACGTAAAAGAGTCCGCATCTGCTTGGATGTCGTAAAAGTCGCCACTGTACGTCGTAGCACCATCAAGCCCAACCGCACCCGGAGCTGGCTGGCGAGCAATGGCCAGATTATCCTTATGTTCCCGGTAATCAAATGTCAAACGCCCTGCTGTCTTTTCGCTAAAATCTACGAGAAAATTACTGCGTACAGCTCGGGAATGAATATACGCTCTGTTAGTGTCATTTCCCGTCACCTGATTATCACCATATCCCTTATCCTGATTTGCATAAGAAACGGCAATATCCGCGGCAATACTATCCACAAGTCCCCCAGTAGCGTACAAGCTGGTTTCAACTGTTCCATAAGTGCCATAGGAGGCCTTGAGGTTGGAGGAAAAGTCCTGTTGTGGATCCTTAGTAAGGATATGTATTAATCCACCTGTTGCATTTCGACCGAACAATGTTCCCTGAGGCCCTTTAAGCACCTCGATACGCTCGATATTATTAAAAGACAAAATAGAGGAAATCATATTGGCAACAAGCACGCCATCCACGTATGTTGGAACACTACTCTCCTCACCTGCAGAACTATTCTTAGTACCAACACCTCGAAGAAACGTCACGCCGGGTCCAGTATCCCGCCCCATCTGCAACCCTGGAACAATCACGGAAAGATCATCCGTTTTTTGAACCCCTGAATTTTGCAGCATGGAGCCTGTAAACGCACTGATAGTGATAGGAACATCCTGGAGATTTTCAGCCCTTTTCTGTGCTGTAACAACAATTTCTTCTATCCCATACCTCCCTTCATCCTGAGCTATGGCGTCCTGCACTCCACTTGCGCCAGAAAATACTCCCATAAGCGCCACAAGTAAATTTTTATTAGTGTTCATTTTTTCTCCACTCTCAGTCGACTTGAAATTTTCTTGGATATCTTCAGATTTCATCAAAGAAATCATCAGCACCCCTTTCTCAGAAAGCCTTCCGGAAAACCCCGTCCCCTCAAGCATTATTTCCAGCGCCTCGGGCAGGGTATATTCACCACGTACAGAGTTGGCTTTTAGCTCTTTGGCAATTTCGTAGGGAAAAAGCAGCAATACATCGATCTGCTCGGACAAACTGGCAAGTGATTCCGCCACGCTCTGATTCGGCAGGTTGATCTGATAAGTCTTGAGCCGTTCCGCAACCGCGGTTGTAGTCAACAAACAAGCCGCCAGGAAAAAAATACCCCTTATCAGCGCCACATTCCCTTTTTTGCCTTCAAGCTTTCGTTTCTGTACGAAGGCCTTACCATTGCTATAACGCAAAAAAGGTCGCCGACCACTACTCTTATTTTTATTCTTTTTCATTTCTTGTATGAAAAGACGCAAATTTTTGTTTGCTCCGCTGTTCTTGAGAGAATGGCTTTCAGTCACATCATTACATCAGTGGAGAGACGAGCGCAGCTCGACATGACGTTTGTCGCGATAACTGATCTGCACACCAAACCCGACTTCCAGCACGTCGAACAGGGCTTCCAGTTCTCCGACTCTGAAACGGCCTCCTATTTGCAGGTCAGCCAGATCGGGATCGAGAATTTCGATATTGATGTCGGTATAGCGGTTTACCTCGGAAATGACTTCACTCAGCGGATCACCAACAAATATCAGCAAGCCCTTTCGCCACGCCAGCTCCCGCGAAAGGTCCTTATCAGAAAGTTCATTGACCTCCTGCTCATTCTTGTTGAACTGGGCACTTTGGCCCTTTTTCAGCGATACAAAGACCTCACTGCCAATCTGGCTTCGGCCCGAGACCTCGTGTCCTGAAGTAGCGCCCACATCACCCGTTTGCAGCAGGGCACGCCGCTGCACGCGGGCAAGATCCACTCGACCTTCGTTGACCGTTACCTTGACGTCACGATTGTCTATGTAGACAGAAAACGCCGTTCCCACCGCCCGCACCAGCCCATCCGCCGCATAGACTTCAAAGGGACGACGTTGCTCCTTGGCCACGTCGAAATGGGCCTTGCCGCGCACCAGATGAATGCTTCTGGAACTTTCACCGTAGTCCACCCGCACCTCGCTGTTGGTATCGAGTTGAATCTGCGATGCATCCGACAACACGAGAACTCTCTGCTCTCCAATTGCCGTGGTGTAAGTTCCATTTTCGATATCACCGTGGATCTGTAATAACTGGAGAGACACAACGACGGCAACACCCAGGAAAAGGACGGCGACAACGGCGCTGGAAAAACTGCGGGGTAGCAGGCGTTGCCACAGCCGCCCTCTACGCTCCCCCATCGATCTGGCGCCACTGCGGCCAACCGGTACGGCCAGTTCGGACAACAGGTTGGCATCGCACCAGAATTCCGTGGCTCGCTCCAATTCCGCACGATGAACGGAGCTGCGACCAGCCCATTCCCTCAACGCCGAGATGTCCTCGGCGGTCGGTTCTGTATCGCGGTTGAACCTCAGCACCCAGTCACGCGCTTCGGCGCGAATGTCTTCATGGCTCTGAAAAGGATGAACATTATCCATAGTCAGATTCCTCGCCTCTTTGCCGAATAGTGTTTACCCCCCTTGTTGGTTTCACCCAGACGTTCTTCTACATAGGCGTCGCAGCGCGCGAATCCCTTGGTAATATGGTTTTCGACGGTATTCACGGATATACCCAATACGTCGGCAATCTCCTTGAGACTCATGGCATAGACTTTTCGCATCAGATAGACCTTGCGGCATGTGGGCGGCAAGGCCGCCACGGCTGCACAATGCAGCTCCAGCTTCTGCTGTGCCATTATTTGATCTTCCAAGGTCCAGTCACTGGTCAGCACCTGGGACGGCTCGAAATCTTCCAGGTAATCCGTGGGCCGCCGCGTTTTCTGCCGCAGTTCGTTCAAGGCGACGTTTCTGGCTATCCGGAACAGATATGACTTGGGCTCCTCTATCTCCTTGCTTCTTTCCGCATTGTAGGCTCGCAGAAATACTTCCTGTACGACATCATCGACATCGTTCTGGTTACCCAGCAGGCGCAGGACAAACCGCTTCAGTGCCGCCACATGCACCGTATAGGCCCCCAGAATGGTTGTTCCTGAGGGTTCACTCTCATGTCTGCCCTTGGGCGTTTTTGTCATGTCATTTATCAACTATTTTCTGCCAAATCCCCGGATCCGATTTCCAACCACTGAAATAACCCATGGTCGGAATACTTTCCTGCCTTTACTAAAGACACCATCGGGATGTGAAACCCCTACTCCTGAAGTTACTTGTGGATGCCCATTCGCAACCAAGGCCGCTGTCACAGAATTATCACAGGCAATAAAAAAGGCAGCCCAAAGACTGCCTTTTTTATTGCCAAGCCAGAAATTACCAGCCGGTAACTTCCTTCAGGGCTTCGCCGATCTGCGCCAGGGAGCGCACGGTTTTGACACCGGCGTCTTCCAGGGCGGCGAACTTCTCGTCGGCGGTGCCTTTACCGCCGGAGATGATGGCGCCCGCGTGGCCCATGCGCTTGCCTTTGGGGGCGGTTACACCGGCGATGTAGGAGACCACGGGCTTGGTCACGTTGGCCTTGATGAAGGCCGCGGCTTCTTCTTCCGCGGTGCCGCCGATTTCACCAATCATCACGATCGCTTCTGTGCCGGGGTCGTTCTGGAACAGGGTGAGGATGTCGATGAAGTTGGAGCCGGGGATGGGGTCGCCGCCGATGCCCACACAGGTGGACTGGCCGAAACCGTAGTCGGTGGTCTGCTTGACCGCTTCGTAGGTCAGGGTGCCGGAGCGGGACACGATACCGACCTTGCCGGGCTTGTGGATATGGCCGGGCATGATGCCGATCTTGCACTCGCCGGGAGTGATGACGCCGGGGCAGTTGGGGCCGATCAGGCGCACGCCCAGTTCGTCGCACTTCACTTTGCAGTCGAGCATGTCCAGGGTGGGGATGCCCTCGGTGATGGTGACGATCAGCTTGACGCCGGAATGCGCGGCCTCGAGGATGGAGTCCTTGCAGAAAGGCGCGGGAACGTAGATCACCGACGCATCGGCGCCAGTGGTTTCGACCGCTTCGCGCACAGTGTTGAACACGGGCAGGCCAAGGTGGGTGGTGCCGCCCTTGCCTGGGGTCACGCCGCCGACCATCTTGGTGCCATAGGCGATGGCCTGCTCGGAGTGGAAAGTGCCCTGACCGCCAGTGAAGCCCTGGCAAATGACTTTGGTGTCTTTGTTGACGAGTACGGACATGATCAGTTCCCCGCTGCTTGCACTGCTTTCTGGGCAGCGTCAGTTAAACTTTCGGCCGCGATGATATCGAGGCCAGACTCGCTCAGCACTTTTTTGCCAAGTTCGGAGTTGGTGCCTTCAAGACGCACAACCACAGGTACGTTCACACCCACTTCCTTGACCGCGCCGATGATGCCTTCGGCGATCATGTCGCAGCGCACGATACCGCCGAAGATATTGACCAGTACCGCCTTGACGCTGTCGTCCGACAGAATCAACTTGAACGCGTGCGCAACGCGCTCCTTGGTGGCACCGCCGCCCACGTCGAGGAAGTTGGCGGGGAAACCACCGTGCAGGGCCACCATATCCATGGTGCCCATGGCCAGACCGGCGCCGTTCACCATGCAGCCGATGTTGCCGCCGAGCGCCACGTAGTTGAGCTCCCAGCGCGCGGCTTCGGCCTCGCGGGGGTCATCCTGGGTGTGGTCGTTCATGTCGTGGAGGTCTTGGTGACGGAACAGCGCGTTGCCGTCAACACCCAGCTTGGCGTCGAGGCAGTGCAGGTTGCCGTCGGTTTTGATGACCAAGGGGTTGATCTCGATGAGGTCCAGGTCTTTCTCTTTGAAGAGCTTGGCCAGGCCCAGGAATATTTTCACGAACTGGTTGACCTGGGGACCGGTAAGGCCCAGCTGGAACGCCAACTCACGGCCCTGATAGGGCTGCGCGCCAGCCAGTGGGTCGACGATGGCCTTGAGGATCTTTTCCGGGGTTTCCTCGGCAACTTTCTCGATTTCGACGCCGCCTTCAGTGGAAGCCATGAACACGATGCGACGGGTCGCCCGGTCCACGACGGCGCCCAGGTAGAGTTCGTCGGCGATATCGGTGCAGTCTTCGACGAGAATCTTGGAAACGGGCTGGCCATTTTCATCTGTCTGATAGGTGACCAGGCGCTTGCCCAGCCACTTCTCTGCGAATGCTGCAGCTTCTTCCGCGCTGTCGACCAGCTTGACGCCACCGGCCTTGCCGCGGCCGCCAGCGTGCACCTGGGCCTTGACCACCCACTTGTTGCCGCCGATTTCTTTTACCGCCGCAATCACTTCCTTGGGGGTATCGCAAGCAATCCCCTTGGAGACGGGCAGTCCGTACTGGGCAAACAATTGCTTGCCTTGATATTCATGAAGATTCATGTCGTGTACCGTAAGTATGTCTTTTGGAGATCACTGCACTGCAAGACTCCAAACCCCAGATCGGCGGAGCATCGAACCGCCCCGCCCCCTTTTGACCCATGCCCATTGCAACAGGCCAGAGAAATACCCTGTTGCAATAACCCTGGGATACCAAATCGAACGCCGCCCGGCCAGAGCCGCGCGGCGTCCAGATCAAAGCGCCCTGCTGGATCCCAACAATCAGCGCTTGCGCCGGTTGGGAATGTGAATGGCGTGTCCGTTGACCGCCAGCGCTGCCTCGTGCACGGCTTCGGACAGGGTTGGATGTCCGAATACCATGAGAGAAATATCTTCCGCTGTGGAGCCGAATTCCATGGCGATGGCCGCCTGTTGCACCAGATCCGCCGCCGAGGGGCCGACGATGTGGCAGCCCAGCACCCTGTCGGTGTCCTGGTGGGCAATCACTTTCACCAGTCCGTCCTTCTCACCCGCGGCCAATGCGCGCCCGGAAGCGGCAAAGGGAAAGACGCCGATTTTATAAGGTTCGCCGGATTGTTTCAGCTGTTCCTCGGTTTTTCCCACCGCGGCCACCTCTGGATGGGTGTATATCACGTTGGGAATGATGTCGTAATTGACCTGCGTCTTGTGTCCGGCAATGCGCTCCGCGACCATGACGCCTTCCTCGGAACCCTTGTGCGCCAGCATCGGGCCGCGCACCAGATCGCCGATGGCCCACACGCCGGACACACTGGTGGCGCACTGATCGTTGACGAACACGGAGCCACGCTCGTCCAGTTCGACACCGCAGTCGGCGGCGAGCAGATTTTCCGTGAACGGACGACGGCCCACACAAACGATCAGCTTGTCGAAGGTTTCCTTGGCTTCGACGCCGTCGCTGGTCTGGAAGGTGACTTCCACCTTCTTGTTCTTGCCGCGCCCTTTCACTTCGGAGCCGGTAACCCGGCAGCCAAGGCGAATATCCAGGCCTTGCTTCTTGAGGATTTTCTGGGTTTCTTTCGCAACCTGTTGATCCATAACGGTAAGGAAAGTATCCATTGCTTCCAGCAACACCACTTCCGCGCCGAGACGCTGCCACACGCTGCCGAGTTCGAGACCGATCACCCCCGCGCCGATGACGCCGAGGCGCTGCGGCACGGCCTGGAGCTCGAGGGCGCCGGTGGAGTCGATGATCACCTCGCCATCGAGCGGTGCGACGGGAATTTCGATGGGCGTCGAGCCCGACGCCAACACCACATTGTCGGCCTCGATGATGCTGACATTGCCATCGGCGTCGGTCAGTTCCACCTTGCGCTCGGCCAGCAGTTTGCCGCTGCCGTACAGGGGCGTTACGCCGTTGGCCTTGAACAGGCCGGCGATGCCCTGGGTGAGCTGGGTGATGATGCCGTTCTTGCGTTCGATCATTTTGGCGACATCCACGGAGACGCCTTCGGCCGAAATGCCGTACTGGTCGAGCGCGTTCTTCGTTTCCCAGTATTTGTGGGAGCTGTCGAGCAAGGCTTTGGAAGGAATACAGCCGACGTTCAGGCAAGTGCCACCCAGCACACTCTTGCCCTCGGGGCTTTTCATCTTCTCGATGCAGGCGACTTTGAGGCCGAGCTGCGCGGCGCGAATGGCACATACATAGCCCGCGGGCCCTGCGCCGACAACTACCACATCGTACTTTTCTGACATCACAAAAACCTTTTTTCTGAATAAGTTACAGGCTAGATCTCAAGCAGAATCTTGGCCGGACTTTCGATCATTTCCTTGATCGCCACCAGGAATTGCACCGCTTCCTTGCCATCGATGAGGCGGTGGTCGTAAGACAGCGCGAGATACATCATGGGACGGATCACGATCTGGCCCTTCTCCACCACCGGGCGCTCCTGAATGGCGTGCATGCCAAGGATCGCGGTCTGGGGCGGATTGAGAATCGGCGTCGACAACAGCGAGCCGAACACCCCGCCGTTGGTGATGGTGAAAGTACCGCCCGTCATCTCTTCGATGGTGAGCTTGCCGTCGCGGGCACGCCCGCCAAACTCGGCGATGTTGCGCTCGATATCGGCGATGCTCATCTGGTCGGCATTGCGCAGAACCGGAACCACCAACCCCTTTTCGGTGGACACCGCCACACCGATGTCCTGGTAGGCGTGGTACACCACATCATTGCCGTCGATGGAAGCATTCACCGCCGGGAAGCGCTTCAGCGCCTCGACAGCGGCCTTGACGAACAGGCCCATGAAGCCGAGGCGGGTACCGGCGTGAACCTTGGAAAACTGATCCTTGAACTCGCTGCGCAGATTGATGATGCGGTGCATGTCCACTTCATTGAAGGTGGTGAGCATCGCCGTATTCTGGGTCACCTGCAGGAGGCGCTCGGCAATGCGGGCGCGCATGCGCGTCATCGGCACGCGCTTCTCGACGCGGTCGCCGGCAGCGGCGAGCGAGGGCTCGAGCACTGGTGCCGGGGCCGCCTGGGGCGCGGGGGCAGTCTTGGCTGGCGGCTGGAATTGCTCCACATCTTCGCGCGTGATGCGGCCGCCGCGGCCACTGCCCTTGACGGCGGCAATATCGATATTGCGCTCCTTGGCGAGCTTGCGTGCCGCGGGGCTGGCAATGGGATCCTCGCTGCTCTCTTCCGCGGCTTCGGCCTGCGGCGCGGCGTCTTTCGGTGCGCGGGTTTCGGCACCGGCACCGGCCTCGAGCACACCGATCAGTTCATTGCTCATGACGATTTCGCCGGCATCCTTCACGATGCTTTTCAGCACACCGTCGACGGGCGACACGACTTCGAGAACCACCTTGTCGGTTTCGATGTCGACCAGCAATTCATCCCTGGCAACCGCATCGCCAGGCTGTTTGTGCCAGCTCGCGACAGCACCTTCCTGAACGGATTCGGGGAAAGTCGGCGCCTTGATTTCGATGCTCATTCTTCGATCCTATCGTTAAGCATTAAGCATAAGTGCTTCATTGATAAAGCGGTTTTGTTCTTCCACATGAACGGACATATACCCGGAAGCGGGTGCCGCCGAACTTTCCCTGCCCACGTAGTGGAGAGTGAGCTTGGCGTTGAATTCCTCGAGAAGCTGCAGCATGCGATGGCGATGGCCGAACCAGACACCCTGGTTCATCGGCTCTTCCTGGCACCATACCACGTCCTTGAGCCGGGTGTAGGGTTTCACGGCCTTGGCGAGACTCAACTTGTCGAACGGATACAGCTGTTCGATACGGATGATCGCGATGTCGTCGATCTCACGCGCCATGCGCTCTTCGTGCAGGTGGTAATACACCTTGCCGGAGCAGAAAATCAAGCGCTTCGCCTTTTTCGGGTCGACATAGCCATCGTCGATGACCGTCTGGAATTTGCCGTTGGCGAGCTCTTCCAGTGACGAGGTCGCCAGTTTGTGGCGCAGAATCCATTTGGGGCTCATGATCACCAGCGGGCGGCGCATGGGCCGAATCACCTGGCGGCGCAGCAGATGGAAAATCTGCGCCGGTGTCGTCGGGTTGCACACCTGAATATTGTGCTCGGAGCAGAGCTGCATGAAACGCTCGAGGCGCGCCGATGAGTGTTCCGGCCCCTGCCCTTCGTAGCCGTGCGGCAACAACAGGGTGAGACCACAGAGCCTGCCCCATTTGTGCTCGCCGCTGGTGATGAACTGATCGATCACCACCTGGGCGCCGTTGGCGAAATCGCCGAACTGGGCTTCCCATACCACCAGCCCCTGCGGCGAGGTGGTGGCATAGCCGTACTCGAAGGCGAGAACCGCTTCTTCCGACAGAATGGAGTCGTAGATATCGATGCGCGGCTGACCCTCGAAGAGATGCGCCAGCGGCACATACGACTGGCCATCCTTCTGGTTGTGAATGATCGCGTGGCGGTGCGAAAAGGTGCCACGCCCACAGTCCTGGCCGGTCATGCGCACCGGATAGCCCTGCTCCAGCAACGAGCCATAGGCAAGCAGCTCCGCCATGCCCCAGTTGATCGGCAGCGCGCCTCCCGCCATCTTGCGGCGGTCGTCGTAGATCTTGTCGACCTGGCGCTGAACCACGATCCCTTCGGGAATCTTGACGATCTTGTAGGCGATTTCCTGCAGGCGCTGCAGATCGATACCCGTATCGACCTGTTCATGCCAGCTGTGCCCCAGGTAGGGGGTCCAGTCCACGAACAGCTTTCTGTCGGGCTCGGAGACCAGCTTGTTGACCACGTATTCGCCGCGATCGAGGCTGGCGCGATAGTCGTTGACCATCACCTCCACTTCCTCGTCGCTCACCACACCTTCCTGCACGAGACGCTTGGCGTAGAGCGTGCGCGTGGATTTGTGGCTCTTGATCCTGGCGTACATCAGGGGCTGGGTGGAGGACGGCTCATCCGTCTCGTTGTGGCCCCGGCGCCGGTAGCATACCAGGTCGATGACCACGTCCTTCTTGAACTGGTAGCGGTAGTCCATCGCCAGCGTGGTGACGAACATTACCGCATCCGGATCATCGCCGTTGACGTGGAAGATCGGCGCCTGAACCATCTTGGCCACGTCGGTACAGTATTCGGTAGAGCGCGCATCTTCCTGGCGGCTGGTGGTGAAGCCCACCTGGTTGTTGAGCACCACATGCACGGTGCCGCCAGTCTTGTAGGCCCTGGTCTGGGACAGCTGGAAGGTCTCCATCACCACACCCTGGCCGGCAAACGCGGCATCGCCGTGAATGATGATGGGCACCACCAGGTCGCCCTGGCTGTCGCCGCGGCGATCCTGACGCGCGCGCGCGGAGCCGATCACCACCGGCGATGCGATTTCAAGATGCGAGGGGTTGAACCCCAGTGCGAGGTGCACTTCGCCGCCCGGCGTCAGGCGGTTGGACGAAAAGCCCTGGTGATATTTGACGTCGCCGGAGGTGTTGATCAGGCGCTTGCCGGCGAACTCATCGAAAAGCTCCGCCGGGTTCTTGCCCATGATGTTGACCAGCACATTGAGGCGCCCGCGGTGGGCCATGCCGATGACCATCTCCTTGCCACCGTACTCGCCGGCGCGGTCGATGAGCCCATCGAGCATCGGTATCAGGCTTTCGCCGCCTTCGAGGCCGAATCGCTTGGTGCCGGGAAATTTCGAATCGAGGTGCTTTTCCAGCCCTTCCGCCGCGGTCAGTCGTTGCAGAACGTGGAGACGATCCTCGGCGCTGAACGTGGGCTTGCTGCGCACGCTCTCGAAGCGCTGGCGCAGCCACTGGGCCTCCTCGAAGGAGGTGACATGCATGAACTCGGCGCCCACCGAGCCGCAGTAGGTCTCTTCGAGGGCTTCGACGATTTCACGGAGAGTCGCTTCCTGCTTGCCGATGTAGAGCGTGCTGGCCTGGAAGGTGGTATCGAGATCCGATTCGGTGAAGCCGTGGAATGGCAGTTCCAGGTCGGGCGCCTGGGCACGTTGCCAGAGGCCGAGAGGATCGAGATTGGCCTTCTGGTGCCCACGGTTGCGGTAGGAAGAGATCAGGCTCTGAACCTTGACCTGCTTGCGTTCGTGCTCGACGTTGACGCCGCCCGACCCCGGTGCCGGGGTTGGGCGGGCACGTTTGCGACCGAGAAGCTCGAAGTGGTTGCGCACCGTCTCGTGAGAGAAATCGGTGGCGGGCCCGTTCTCCACCCTCGGCAGGGAATCGAAAAATGCCCGCCACCTTTCCGGTACCGCATTGGCGTCGTGAAGATAAACCTCGTAGAGGTCTTCGATATAGGCAGCATTCGCTCCTGAGTAGCAGGACGTCCTGAGGAAATGCTCCATGATGCTGTCTGGCATCTTACTAAGCCCCGATCACTGGTCTTGCGTTGGTTTAGGCTTTCCCTTCCACGTTGTTCATGCTCAACAGGCTGTAAAACTTACTGACCCCGTTGTCAGGTTCCACTCCTCAACAACATGTTGCGGATGTGGCCGATTGCCCGCGTGGGGTTGAGCCCCTTGGGACATACGGAAACACAGTTCTGGATGCCGTGGCAACGAAATACGCTGAAAGGATCATCCAGATCGGCAAGGCGCTCTTCGGTGGCGGTGTCGCGGCTGTCCGCCAGGAAGCGGTAGGCTTGCAACAATCCGGCCGGGCCGATGAACTTGTCGGGGTTCCACCAGAAAGACGGGCAGCTCGTTGAGCAACAGGCGCAGAGAATGCACTCGTAGAGGCCGTCCAGCTTCTCGCGTTCTTCAGGCGACTGAAGGCGCTCGATGGCCGGGGCCGGGTTGTTGTTGATCAGGTAGGGCTGGATTTTTTCGTACTGGGCGTAGAACTGGCTCATGTCGATCACCAGATCGCGAATCACCGGCAAACCGGGCAGCGGACGCAGCACCAGCTTGTTGTTTTTCACGCAGGCCGACAGTGGCGTAATGCACGCCAGACCGTTCTTGCCGGAAATATTCACGCCATCGGAACCGCACACGCCCTCGCGGCAGGAGCGGCGAAAAGACAGGGTGGGATCCTGCGCCTTGAGCAGCTCCAGAATGTCCAGCACCATCAGATCCTTGCCACCAGTATCCACCTCATAATCTTGCATATAAGGGGTCTGATCGGTTTCAGGGTTATAGCGGTATATACTGACTTTCAACATATGTGACACCCCTGAGATCAATAGGTACGGGCTTTCGGCGCGAAGGCTTCGCGGGTTTTCGGTGTAAAGTTGACCTGGCGCTTGCCGACGGTCTTGCTGTCCGGGAAGTACATGGAGTGGCACAGCCAGTTCTGGTCGTCCCGATCCGGATAGTCCTCACGGGCGTGGGCGCCGCGGCTCTCCTTGCGCTCTTCGGCGGCAATGGCGGTGGCTTCCGCCACTTCGAGAAGATTTTGCAGTTCCAGTGCCTCGAGGCGCGCAGTGTTGTACGCCTGGCTCTTGTCGGTGAGGTGCACGTTTTCGATACGCGGGCGCAGCTCGGCAAGCTTTTCGATGCCTTGCTGCATGTAGTCACCGCGACGGAACACACCGAAGTAGTTCTGCATGCAGCCTTGCAGCTCCTTGCGCAGTGCGGACGCACTTTCACCACCGGTGGACGTGTTGACCCGGTTGAGGCGTGCCATGGCCGCTTCGAGGTCGCTCTCGGAAGCGTCGCGCATCTCGATGCCCTCGCGCAGCGACTGCTCGATGAACAGACCGGAGGCGCGGCCAAACACCACGAGATCGAGCAGCGAGTTGCCGCCCAGGCGGTTGGCGCCGTGCACCGACACGCAGGCCACCTCGCCACAGGCGAAGAAGCCGTCGATGATCTTGTCCTGGCCATTGTTGTGGGACAGCGCCTGGCCGTGAATATTGGTGGGGATACCACCCATCATGTAGTGACAGGTGGGAACCACGGGAATGGGCTCCTTCACGGGATCGGCAGCGGCAAAGGTGATGGAAAGTTCGCAGATACCGGGCAGACGGCTGTGAAGCACTTCTTCGCCGAGGTGGTCGAGCTTGAGGTAGACGTGGTCGCCGTCGGGGCCGCAGCCGCGGCCTTCGAGAATCTCCAGAATCATCGAGCGCGCAACCACGTCGCGGCTGGCCAGATCCTTGGCGTTGGGCGCGTAGCGCTCCATGAAACGCTCGCCGTCCTTGTTCACCAGGTAGCCACCCTCACCGCGGCAGCCCTCGGTCACCAGCACGCCCGCGCCGGCGATGCCGGTGGGGTGGAACTGCCACATTTCGATGTCCTGCACGGGGAAGCCCGCGCGCAGCGCCATCGCCACGCCGTCGCCGGTGTTGATGTGGGCGTTGGTGGTGGACGCATAGATGCGGCCCGCGCCGCCGGTCGCGAAGACCGTGGCCTTGGATTTCACGTAGACGGTTTCGCCGGTTTCCATGTTGATGGCGATGACACCGACCACCGCGCCGTCCTGGTTCTTGACGATATCGACAGCGAACCACTCGTTGAGGAATACGGTCTGGTTCTTCAGGTTGGACTGATAGAGGGTGTGCAACAGCGCGTGACCGGTGCGGTCCGCCGCGGCACAGGTGCGGGCGGCCTGGCCACCTTCACCGAAATTCTTGGACTGTCCGCCGAACGGGCGCTGATAGATACGGCCTTCCTCGGTGCGGGAAAAGGGCAAGCCCATGTGCTCGAGCTCGAACACTGCCTCGGGACCTACCGAGCACATGTATTCGATGGCTTCCTGGTCGCCGATATAGTCGGAGCCCTTGACCGTGTCATACATATGCCACTGCCACTGATCGTTGGGATCGGAGCTGGCGATGGCGCAGGTGATGCCGCCCTGGGCGGACACAGTGTGCGAACGGGTGGGGAACACCTTGGAAATGACCGCGGTCTTGTAGCCGGATTGCGCCAGTTGAAGCGCTGCGCGCATACCCGCGCCGCCACCGCCGACAATGACACCGTCAAAGGTAATGGTTCTGATATTGGCCATGTATTAGATTCCCCAGAGAATATCGATTGCCCACACCACATAGGCGAGGATGGCGAGGATCATGCCTACTTGCAGGATCACACGCAGCGCTGTGGCCTTGGCGCCCATGAGGCGCTCGGTGACATAGTCGGTGAGCACCGACCACAGGCCGATCCAGGCGTGAACAGCGATGGACACCGCCGTGGCAAGAGAGAAAATCTTCATCGGCAAAAACTGGTGCAGCGCGCGCCACTGCTCGTAATCGAGACCGGGGTTGAGCACCAGGTAGGCGACGATGAATACACTGTAAGCCGCCATGACGACGGCGCTGACGCGCTGGATCAACCAGTCGGAAAGACCACTGCGGCCAAAACTTGTGACGCTGGTTACCATACCCAAACCCCCGCGAGCAGAATCAGAACAACGGAACAGACAAACACCAGCTTGGCGCCGGTTCTGCCACCCTCGAGCGACTCACCCACACCCATATCCATGATCAGGTGGCGAATGCCCGCAACAAAGTGATAGGCCAGAAAGGACAGACAGCCCCAGATCACCAGCTTGGCCAGCGGACTCTGCAGGCATTCCTTGATGGCATCGAAGCCGGCGCTGGACGACAGACTGCCATCGAGAACCCACAGAAAAATGCCTGCGGCAAAAAACAGCGCCACGCCAGAAATACGGTGCAGGATGGACGCATACGCGGTAATGGGGAGCTGAATCGTCCCTATATCAAGGTTGACGGGTCTTTTTTTGGTGGTCACAACATGTTCCTCACACCCGGACGGGCCTGTGAAAAGAGCTTAACGAAAGTTTCGGATCGGTCAGGGGGCCGAAGGCAAAAGCGCGTGAATTATAGGGCCACGCACATGGAATTACAATTGTGGCGGGATGTTACCGATATTCATGCGGCGCACAGCGCTGGCGCGGCGAACCTGGGCACATCCTTTCTCGCTGCGCCCCGGCCGCGCCGCGTGCGCCCAGCGCCGGTCGAGGGCGAGCGCCGCCAGCCCTTTCCTGCAAACCTGAAAAGCCGCCAATGAGCGGCTGTAGGAGGACCAGGAAAAGCGGCCGCGACGCCTGATTTTGATGCTCGCGCGAGCGGCGTGAAATTGACAACGGCCCCGTTCTGGATATAGTTTTACCCCTCATCTCACAATGGCCGCTTTCGCGCGTCGCCATTAACGCTGAATCTGCCGGAGTATTTCATGAGCGACACCAAAGCCTATCTGACACTCGAGGGGTCGGATGCCTCCATAGAACTCAAAGTAAAAGCCGCGACCCTGGGACAAAGTGTTGTCGACGTATCTCCCCTCCTCAGCAACGACTTGTTCACCTTTGACCCCGGCTTCGGCACCACCGCCTCCTGTGAAAGCGAAATCACCTATATCGACGGTGACAAGGGTATATTGCTGCACCGCGGCTATCCCATCGAGCAACTGGCAGAGCACTCCGACTATCTGGAAACCTGCTACCTGATCCTCAACGGCGAGCTGCCGAATGCCGAGGAAAAGGCCGAGTTCGAGCAGATCATCCGCATGCACACCATGGTCAATCGCTCCATCGAAAGCTTCTTCCACGGTTTTCGCTACGACGCTCACCCGATGGCCATGCTGTGCGGCGTGGTGGGGGCGATGTCCTCCTTCTATCACGATTCCCTCGACATCAACGACCCGCAACACCGCCTCATCACCGCCCACCGCCTCATCGCCAAAATGCCCACCCTGGCCGCCATGTGCTACAAGCACTTCATTGGCCAGCCCTACATGTACCCGGACAACAGCCTGAGCTACTCCGAAAACTTCCTCCACATGATGTTCAACACGCCGTGCGAGAAGAGGGAAATCAGCCCCACTCTGGCCAAGGCCGTGGACCTGCTGTTCCTGCTGCACGCCGACCACGAGCAGAACGCCTCCACCTCCACGGTGCGCATGGCCGGCTCCTCGGGCGCCAACCCGTTCTCCTGTATCGCCGCGGGCATTGCCGCGCTCTGGGGACCCGCCCACGGCGGCGCCAACCAGGCCGTGCTGGAAATGCTCGACGAAATCGGCAGTGAAGCGAATATCGACAAATTCATCAAGAAAGCCAAGGACAAGGACGATCCCTTCCGCCTCATGGGCTTCGGTCACCGGGTTTACAAGAACTTCGACCCGCGCGCCACCGTCATGAAGGAAATCTGCGACCAGGTATTGACGGAACTGGGCATTGAGGACGATCCCACGCTCAAGATGGCCAAGCGCCTCGAACAGATCGCCCTGGAAGATGACTACTTCGTCTCCAAGAAGCTCTACCCCAACGTGGACTTCTACTCCGGCATCATCATGAAGGCCATCGGCATTCCCACCGAGCTGTTCACCGTGATCTTCGCCACCGGTCGCACCGTGGGCTGGATTTCACATTGGAACGAAATGCTCAGCAACCCCTACCGCATCGGTCGTCCACGCCAGCTCTACCGCGGCCCCACCCAACGGGACTATCCGGTCAACAAATAAGCTCGCCAGCACGCCTTGAAGTCACCCATGAACCGGCCATACAGGCTTCATGGGTGACTCCTCCTGTTACCCGCCAGAAAAATGCAAAGGATCTGCTGTCACGCACCGCCGCCGGGGCTTGCTTCTCAACGACACCCTGTAGGAGCCTGCCTGCAGGCGACAAATCTCGGTAGGGGTCGCCTGCGGGCAGGCTCCTACAGGGGCGGGCCACGAGGCTCGGAGGGGGCAGAGAAGGAGCTCCTGCAGGCTGCTTGCCAGCGAGCTTCTGCACCACACGTCTCTTGTAGGAGCCTGCCTGCAGGCGACACCGCCATCGAGACACACAGCAAGGGTCGCGCTCCTACACAGTTTCACGTTTCAAGCGAGTCGTGAACGGGCTTTAAGCTTCACATTCATCTCATCGAGACCACGAAAGCTGTAGGCGGCGATGAACGCCAGCTCATCATCCAGCAATTCCACATCGAAACGGCTGAAGAATCGCACGAAAAATTCGCTCAGCTGCATCTTTGCGAGGAGATGGCCGATGCAGTGGTGAATCCCCGGCGCGAAGGTGACCACCTCGCTCGAATCCCGCGAAAGATCCAGCATCGTGGGATTGGTGAAGCGCCGCGGATCGCGGTTGGCGGCAGCAAACATCAGCATGGCGAAATCCCCTTTCTTGAGCCTGGCACCGTGCCATTCGAAATCTTCGGTCACCAGCCTGCCCTGCCCCGTCGACATGGCGCTCAGCCGGGTGATTTCCATTACCGAATTGACGATGTCGTCGGGATGCGCCAGCAGATAGTCGATCTGATCCGGGTTGCGGGCAAGGATATCGACACCGAGCGCCATGGAGTTCATGGTGGTGTCGTGCCCGGCGAGCAGCGCCACATAGCAGATGCCCATCACCTCTTCATGAGACAGCTGGTCACCGTCTTCGTGAGCGATCACCAACTGGGACAGAAAATCCTCCGTCGGCCGTTTGCGCCGCACCTCGATCTCCGGCGTCAGCACTTCCTTCATTTCACGCAATGCGGTTTCTGCCGCGTCGAGTGCCTCCGCTGGAGGGTTGAACACACCGAGCGCGAGGTTCAATGCCTGTGACCAGGACTGGAAGCGCTCCAGCAAGGGCTCGCCAAGACCGAAGAGATGAAGAATGACGCGCCCGGTGATGGCACGCGCGATGGTATCGACAAATTCCACCGGCTGGCCAACGGGAGCCGCGTCGAGAACACGCTCCATGGTCGCCTGCGCGAACGGCTGCACAGCACGCACCACCGGCTTGGCGAACGCCCGCGTCAGCAATTTGCGCAGACGCGTGTGATCGGGTGCATCCAGATTGAACGCCCAATGGGAGATCGACGAGGTGAGAATGGGCAGCCGCGATGGCCGCTCCTCGGCGGAAATGGCACTGAACGCCTCCGGTGTATAACGCGCGTTGGAGAGCGGATATTTGCCAGTCAGGGCTTCCACCACATCCTCGTGCCGCGTCACGATCCAGGCGCCTGCAGAATCGCTCCATATCACCGGCGCGCTCTCGCGGAAACGGTCGAGCTCGGTCAGCAGGCGATTGCCGAGTCTGTCGGCATGGGCAAAATCGATGTCGCTTATGGTTTCGGTTTGCATGATTGTCCACCCTTGGAGTTTGTTTAGGCTGTCGATGGAGCCAGGCTTCGCGCTTCAGGTCGAACGCATCAACCGTCCCCCGGCGCCGCGGCCGCCTGCATGGCCTCCGTGGATACCATGGTGAACGCGTCCTGAAGGATCGCGGTGAGCCCCTGGTCGGTCACCAGCAGATGTCCGGTGATGGCGCGAGACATGTCGCTGGCGAGAAATACCGCTGTGTCCGCCACCTTGTCCGGCATGTTCCAACCCTTGAGCGGCGCGATGTTTCCGAAATACTCCAGCAGTGCCGGATTGTCCTCGAGCGCCGCCCGCACACCCGGCGTCAGCACCGGCCCCGGGAGAATGCCGTTGACGCGCACACCCGCAGGCCCCCACTCCACCGCCAATGACTTGGTGATGCTGTTCAATGCGGCCTTGGTCGTCGCATAGCCGCTTCCCATGGGCACGCCGGATGTTCCGCGGATGCTCGACATGATGATGACGTTACCGGACTTCTGTTCAACGAAGCGCGCGCCGATGCGGCGCAGCAGAATGATTGCCGCGCCAAAATTGATTTCCTGGGTGCTGTCCCACTCATCCTCGGGAATGTCCAGAAACGGGCGCAACGTCGACTCCATCGCCGCGTTGTTCATGAAGATATCGAGACCACCAAACACCGAAAGCGCATCGTCCGCCAGTTTTTCCACCTGTTGGCGATCGCGGAGATCGACCGGCAGCACCGCCGCCCGCACCCCGTGTTTTTCCACCTGCGCCGCCACCTCTTCCAGTTCGTTGCGCGAGCGTGCGGCAAGCGCGACATCGGCACCTTCTCTGGCAAACGCCACTGCGATCGCCGCCCCCAGGCCTCGTCCCGCGCCGGTGATCAACGCTTTTTTTCCTTCGAGCAATTTCGCCATTTACTGTTGTACTCCTCTCAACGTCGTTTTATTTGTGGACGAGCATGCGCTCAAAATCCGGTTCTCTTCCGGCCACGGGCTGTGGACGAGCTATACGTTGTAAGCTTTAAGCAGGAACGCTGACAGAGCTCAGTTCTTCCGGTGTTCCTGCTTAAAGATTACGGATTACAGCTGCTTCCCCGCTCGTCACACAATTGAACGCCCCACCAAATGCCCTTCCCTCACCGCTGCCTGGAGATCCCGTGCGGATAGCGCGTCGCCCACCCGATGCACGGTAAAACCGCTCTCCCCGGCGAGCGCCTGGGCCAGCTCATCATTGGGAAGTTTGTAACCGACGAACACCAGCGTATCGGCGCGCACTGTTTGCGCAGGCATGCCATGCGCCTTGAAAACGGCTTCGCCCTTGCCGGCAGACACCATGCGAGCGCGGGTATGAACACCCAGACGGCCATCGCGACCGAGGCGATCGAGCGCCGCCTCGGCGCGTGCCGTCGCCTCCATGACCTGTCCGAACATGGCCTGGCGCGTGACGAAGGTCACGGACAATCCGCGCTCGATCAGAAACTCCGCGCAGGCAATCGCCTCATAATCGCCGACATCGTCATAGACCACGGCGCTCGCCCCCCAGTCGGCGCGCGGATCGGCAAGCAGTTCGATGGACGACACCACCCGCGCATCCGGTGAACGCGCCATCGGCAAGCCCGGCATCGCCACCTGAAATCCGGACAGGTCGGGCGTCGCACCGGTGGCGATCACGACCTCGTCCGCCCCCTCGGCGCGCACGTCGTCGGCGTCCATATAGGTCGAGAGCCGCACCTCCACCCCCAGGCGAAAAACTTCCCGCTCCAGCCACTGCCGGTAATCCTCGAAGGTTGCCAGCCTGGGCGCATGGCGCACGTATTCCAGGGCACCACCCAGTTTCGGCGCCGCTTCCGCAAGCGTCACCCTGTGCCCCCGCAATGCCGCGCCACGCGCCGCCTCCATACCCGCTGGACCACCGCCCACCACCAGTACCTTGCGGGGCGATTTCGTGGTGCCGATCAATTCTTCGCCGAGCGTACCCTCGAAACCGACGGCGGGGTTGATCACGCAGCCCATGCGGCCCACCGCAACCGCGCCCCCGACGCAGCCTTGATTACAGGCCAGGCAGGGCCTCACCCGATCCGCGCCCTGATCGATGGTTTTTCTCAGGATGTCGGGATCGGCGATGAGGGCGCGCACCATAGACACCATATCCGCGGTGCCTTCGCGCAAAACCTGTTCGATTTCCTCGAGTGTGCGAAAGCGCCCGGTCACCAGCCGCGGTACGCGAACGGCGCTGGCAATTGCCCCCGATGTCGGCAGCTGATAACCGGCGGGCTCCGTCATGGAACCTATCTGGTCGATCATCCGGTAGTAGTCACCGTGGGAGACATTGACGTAATCGATGAGCCCCTCGGCTTCCAGACGAGCGGCTATTTCACGCGTTTCCGCAAGCGACAGCACATCGGCGTCGCTCGATTCACTGAGGCGCACACCCACAGCCATATGCGCCGGAATGGCCGCGCGTATACCGCGCAATACATCGGTCAGAAAACGCATCCGGTTCTCGAGATTGCCGCCGTATTCGTCATCGCGCTGATTGAGTAGCGGTGACAGGAACTGGGCGATGAGATAGCCGTGCCCCGCATGCACCTCGATGCCGTCGAGCCCGCCTTCGGCACAGGCGCGCGCGGCATCGATGTAAGCAGTGGTCAGTTCGTCGATCTGGGCTTTGTCCACGGCAATGGGTCGCATACCCGTAACGTAATGCGGGATCGCCGACGGCGCCCAGGGCGGCGCGCCCGTGGGCTGCGGATAGATATGACCGCCGTGCCACAGCTGCTGAAAGACTCTCATGCCGTACGGCTTCACCGCGCTCATCAGCGTCTTGTAGCCGTCGACGAGACCATCCGCCCAGGCGGCAAGACTGAGCGCCGACGAAGGATGCACCGCGAGTGCTTCGAGGATGGTAAGCCCGACCCCGCCTTTGGCGCGGGCGAGGTGATAGTCGATCAAGCTGTCGTTCACCGGCCCCATCGGAGAAAACAGCGTGACGTGCCCCGTCCGCGCAATCCGGTTCGGGATTTCCACGCCGCCAATGCGGATGGGACTCAGTGTTCGGCCTAGTTCCATGATCACGCTTATTGATAATACTTATATAACGATTGATACATAAACTCTACAGTGCTTTTTCGGTATTTACAACTTCATGTAGTTTGGGGTCAGAGTAAAAACCAGCTACGTTTTTACTCTGACCCCAAACTCAGCAGGCGCGAATGGCGTATATTGGTGCTGGTATTGACAGGACGAGGAACTCATCGTGGCGACTTACCCCCAGCTGGCCGAATGGTTGATTGATCAAATGGGCGATGCAATGATTTTTGCCGATGAAGCCGGCCTTGTGCGGCGCTGGAACCACGTCGCGACGGCGGTGTTTGGCTTCACTGCCGAGGAAATGCTCGGCAGCAGCCTCGACCTGATCATCCCCGAGCATTTGCGAGCACCTCATTGGGCCGGCTATCAGGCAGCCATGGCCAGCGGCAAGCTGCGCCTCGACGGGCGTCCGACCCTGACACGCGGATTGCACAAAAGCGGTCGGCGTCTCTACGTGGAGATGACTTTCGCGCTGGTCAAAAATCCCGAAAACAACCAGGTGATCGGCTCAGTCGCCGTGGCGCGTGATGTCACCGAGCGCATGGAGCAGCAGCGGGCGGCGCGACAGAAGAGTGATTAGAAGCACGGGCATCCACCGAAGCAGCGGGAATGGAATAAAAACGGGAAAAGCGTAGGCAATGAATCAAACACAGATGGCTCACAACGCTGCCACCGCAAAGCGTATCACAAGGCAACCGGGTAGCGCCCTCCACTGGTAAAGACGTACTGATAGGAAGCGATGGCGCGCTCCTCGCTTCCGGACAGAATGCCCTCGAGCATATCCAGCACGCTCCTTGGAAGCGTGTCGTAGACCGCCTCCGACATGATGTTTTCCGCTCTGGCCGTGCGGAATGTATAACCCGCCAGGCCCAGCCAGAATAACGTGAGGATTCCGTTGCCGGATAATTGCACGGCGGATTTCAATGGTGCTCTCCATGCCGGCAGCCGCGCGCCAGCGGGCGCTTGCGCGAGGTTTCGCATCGAGGCCTTGAGAAACAGGTTGCGATCGGCGTTGCTGTCGCCGAACAGCAGCATCAGGCTTGCGCCGCCAAACACTTGAATCGCCGCACGCAATTGCGCTTCCGACATCCGCACACCGAGCAGATAACTGTTCATGGCGCGCACCACCGGTACCGGATTCGGCGGGGATACGAACAAGCCCTGGCCGCGGCCCGGCCGGCACTCGATGATTCCCATGGACTCCATCAGCCTTATCGCTTTTCTCATGGATGCGCGGCTGACGCCGTATTCACTGCACAGCACTTCTTCCGAGCCGATACGCTGGTCTGTGTAGCATCCGTTGACGATCCTCCGGGAGATATCCCAGCCGATTTTCTTGGCCAGGGTGATTCTTGTGCCAGAGTGGTTTTTCCAGTTGAAGGCAGCAATATCGGCCAGTGGTTTCGTCAACAGGGAGCGGTGACGGGAAAGAATATTCAGACTTTCTCCGGGCAGGCATTGAATCAGTTGGGCAACACATTCTGCGAATAGCGATATCGCCGGGTTCAGTCGAAGATCTGTCTTGCAGATGATGCTGTCGAGAAAATCCTGCGCCTGGCACAGGTGGTGGCCCGTGACACCACTGCGCAGCAGGTAATGCACCAGAATTTGTGCGGTCATGGCCGTGTCGGGGCGCGCCGAAAAAATGCCTCCGCCCGGCCCCGGCTGAATGGTGCAGATACCCCTGAGGTCGAGAATTTCCAGCGCCTCGCGAACCGCGCCCACGCCCATGTTCAGCGCCGCGATCAGCTCCTGTTCGGAGCCCAAGCGCTGGTTGGCGCCCACATTGGCGGATTCGAGGGCGCTTTCGATATGCCAGGCCACCCGCTCCGCACTTTTGACGCCACGCATTCCATCGCCGGTCCAGAGTACGTACAGCCCCTTGACCTGAATTGGCGCCTCACCGTTTCCGAGAGCCTCGATGCGCATTGTTTCGCCGGTTTATAGAAAGTGGCCCCCGACTGGATCGGGGGCCAGGTTCTCAGAGATGCATGCCGCCGTCGGCGGTGATCGACATGCCTGTGATGAAGCTGGCG
>CAYXXZ010000019.1:36558-38626 GCA_964469165.1 uncultured Porticoccaceae bacterium | reverse complement strand
GAACAACAGACGGTTAACTAAGGCGGGAGTGTCCGCTATTGCCAGGACACCTCAATCAGCATGTCACCCAGGATGAATACCCACACCGCCCATTCACCGGGCAAGTGGCAGGTTTGCGTTCTCGTGGTGCTGGTATTCATGCTGCCACCTCCTCTCCAAAACTGTTGCCCAGCCTGCAGGTGCGTTCGCGTTTGAGGGCCTTGATTCGATAACCCGTGGATACCTCCATCCATATCCAGAACACCAGAACGGGCAGATACATTCCCAACAAGCCATTCCAGGCGAAGCCACCATTCTTGAAGAACAGAGGGCCCATTGCCGGGATAAAAATGAAGGCCGCCCAGAATCCGAGCCCTGCGACCCAGCGTGGAAATACGGGCTCGGAACTGGAGTCGCGCAAGATGGCCAGGGACAAGGCCACTGCCCACAGGCTGAATGGCGCCCACGGCAAGAGAAAAATGAGCCATGCGATGTCGTTCAGTGTCTGGGTGATCTGTACATCGATTTCTCCGGGCCGAAACGCGGCAACGGCCCAGAAAAACGCAATCACCACACCGATCACTGTGCAGATCACGGTGCTGCACAGCCACAGCCAGGTCAGTACCGGCGGGTCCTTACCCTCGCTGTTGCGAATCCAGCAGGCCAGAGCCACTCCCCATGGGATCCAGAAGCTGAACCCCATCATCATCAGAGTTGCGCCGATCTGGATGCCGCCCTGATTGTCGATATATACCTGGGCGATCTGTTGTGGGGAAAGCCCGGGTGAGGGAGCCGGAAGAAATTTCATGGCAACCACAAACCCTGCTACATACAGCAGGGTGGACGCGTGCCCACCCGCTCGCAGCAGCAGTATCTGCAGATTGATTGCATAAAGAGATTGCATCGCATGTACACCGTTGTTGAAGGTTATCGTGAACAGACATGAGCAACCTTAAGATACCTTCTTAGCGAAAAAACTAGCCATTTCGGTCATCTGGCCATCAAATACGGCCATCGTGCAGTCTGGGTCAGCAATGGACAAGCCGTTCACGTGCAATGCGAATCCGCATGAACAGTTGTTCATCTGGTTGCTTTGCACTTTTCCCTGATGTCTACTTCCCGCACGACCAGCCATTCGACTATCAGAAAAAGCGAGGAAAAAATGCCAGGGGTAAAAGACAGAGTTGCCATCATCACCGGCTGTGCCGGATCGTTGGGCAGTGCACAGACACGCATGCTGGCGCGCAACGGCGCCAGGACAGTGCTTACCGACCTCAACGAAGCAGGGGGCGAGGCGCTTGCCGCGGAACTGCGCGGCGAGGGTTGTACGGCGCTATTCATGCGCCACGACGTTACCGATGAGAACAGCTGGCGAGAGGTTGCCGACAAGACCATCGCTCAGTTCGGCGAGTTGAACATTCTCGTCAACAATGCGGGCTGCAATCTCAAGGCCGCGCCCATCGAAGAGCGCACGGTGGAGGAATGGGACCACATCATGGCGGTGAATACCCGCAGTGTGTTTCTCGGCACCAAGCACGCCACTCCGCTGATGCGCAAGGTCGGCGGCGGATCCATCGTCAACATTTCCTCGGTAGCCGGACTCGGCTGCTCGAAAATGATGGAAGCCGCGTACGTCGCCTCGAAAGCGGCGGTATACATGTTCACCAAGGCGACCGCGGCGCAATACGGCAACGACAATATTCGCGCCAATTCGGTGCACCCGGGGCCCATCATGTCCGACATGTTGCAGGGCTATTACTCGACGCCCGAGAAAAAAGCCGCACGCCTCGCCGTCGTGCCCCTGAACCGTTTTGGCCAGGCAGACGAAGTCGCGGCGGCGGTAATGTTTCTCGCCTCGGACGAAGCGAGCTACATCACTGGCACGCAGATTGCCGTTGATGGGGGATCGTTGGCGCAGTGATTTGTCAGTTTTCAGTTGACAGTTATCAGTTCACAGTTATCAGTTCGCATAAGTCGGAAATTTAGGCGACTGGCTGCTGTTGAGCTATAAGCCGTAAGCTTTGAGCAGGAGCCCTGGAAGAGCTGAGTTCTTCCAGAGTTCAACTTATAGCTTGCCTGGCCTCACGCA